>DAOVGD010000088.1 GCA_030672555.1 Desulfobacterales bacterium | reverse complement strand
CGCCGCGAGATAGGCGATTACGCCGTTAACCGGATTCGGCCACCCGCTTTCCTTGCCCAGGATTAGAATTCCATAGAAAACAGCGCCAAGGAAGATGCTCGAGATAGGACCAGCAATAGCCATCCTAAACTCGGCCTTTGCGTTCGGAGGGGCCTCACCCATCTCGGCCACGCCACCGAAAATGAACAAGGTAATTCCTTTCATGGTCAAGCCGTACCTTCTTGCTACGAGAGAATGGCAAAGCTCATGAAAGATGATCGAGGCAAACAGTCCTAGCGCACCGGCTATACCCATCCACCAATATGTAGCCTCAGGAAGATCCTTATAATAGTAAGGGAATAGGCCATTGGCAAGTGACCAGGTGATAAGGATTACAATGATTACCCAACTAACATCTATCCTCACCGAAAATCCAAGGAGCTTAAACAGGGTGATTCGTTTCCCAAACATTGTACTCCTCCGAATGTCTAAATGTTTCCCGCTATCAGCGGAATCCAAGGTCAAGAAAGGCGAAGATTTTGACCGCAGGAATACAGCTTAGCTCATAGCTGATGGCTCTTAAGCTCATAAGATAAAAAGGCTTAACAGCTTAACATGGCCTGACGAAAAAATGTCGCGTTGTGCAAAGGTCTCTGGGCGTGAACTCACGGGGCGCAAGTTCCCTGGACGTGAACCCTGTTAATGCACTATGCGTTAGCATAAGTATTAGCCGAAGGCAAGGGCGGAATCGTAAGAGACCGTCTGAAGGGTTGGAGGTTTGCTAAAGGCGAGCCGGAGGCGAAAGCGACTGAAAGGAGCGGCAAGCTGGAGTGCAAAACCATGAGCCGTCGCGCTATCTGAGTAGCTCAAAAAGTCCGAAGTTTGATGCTCGTTTGTCAAATGTAAGTACACATTCACAGCCCGAAGATTTTGCTGAGTGCGCGATCAAAAGATCCGAAAGTTCTATTTTGGTTTCTCGTGCCGAAGAGACAAAGTTCAGAATTGCTGATTGTGTCTCAAACTCCAGGATGGGCATCAGTATAAGCTCATTAATGGAATATAGTATCTCTTGTCTCGGAATCTTATAAACAGCTTCCAACACCCAGACGGTTTCAAGAACAACAAGCAAAGGCACGAAAAATACTTCCTTTTCGGACTCCGCATGTTTGAATATCCTGTAAATGGTTTCGGCTTGTCGCTCGTCATCCCTTACGAGGAAGCGAACCAGCACATTAGTATCCAAGGCTTTCATTTGAAACCATCCTGCATCTTCTTCCTTATTCCAGCGTCCATTTTCTCAATAGAAATGGGTTTCCTCCCCGGCTTGTGTAACCTGCCGAATACATCATCGACCTTCTTGGTGACCGGCCTAAGAAGCGCTTCTTTACTTTCAGTGATCACAAATTCGACCTTGTCTCCTGCATGTAGATGCAGAGAATCCCGAATTGCTTTCGGAATCGTTACTTGCCCTTTGCTTGTGAGTGTCGCTAATGCCACAGGAACCTTTCTCCTTACTATTGTTCATTTTCTTACTTTAGAGTAAGACAAAGCGGATTAGTAGTCAACCCTTTTTTGACATAACCAACTAACGTCCCGGATATACCCCCAATGTCAGGGATGACCCCAGGTCCTCCCCTATATTGCCACTAATATCTCTCAATTAGGCTAATATCTTCGAAAACCGCGCCTTTGTCTTCCTCTCGGGGGGCGAATTTCGTTCACTTTCAAAGGGCATCCATTGAACTGGTATTCATTCAATGCTTGTTTTGCTTTTTCAGCTTCCGCCCGGGTAGACATTTCCACAAATCCAAAACGTTTTCCTTTTATTATGTTGATTTGCTCAACAGCGCCATAATTGGAAAACAATTCCCTCAGCTGCTCGGTTTCTTCGGCAGCGGTTACAGAATGACTAAGATTCCCCACAAAAAGTTTCTTGTCTTGCATTGCAAACTCCTTACTCTGGGCCTCTGACCTTTGATTCATTGACCGCATTCCTTAAGAGGTTCCCCCCGGCGCGGACTTAACAGTCTGGAAAGCCGGGATATGGAAGGCAGTGGGGACATCCATCAATATATACGTAACATTATTTCAGCCCTACTTGCTTATATATGTATGGGCATTATATATTAAAATACCAACGGGTTATACCTCAAAGGGTAGCACAGAAAAATGTATTATTGTCTTGAACAAAAACAACCTCCCATTGCCATGTGGTTCGACCAACAATGAGAGCTTTGCACAACGCGACATTTTTTCGTCAGGCAAGAAAGGCAAAAATTTTAACCCCGTTAGTTAACGGGACAAGCCTCTGGAATACATTAGGTATTTCGAGGATTAAAATTTGAAGCCTGCCGCCGCATCACGGGACACGAAGTGAAGCATCAGCGCTCAAATGGCAGTTGTGCAAAGCTCTCAAAAATCATTCATTAAGCAACGGGAGGTTACCCTAAATAAAAAAAAATGTATCAGGCATGGGAGGTATTGTCAAATTAGAAGACAGATCAAGTGGGTGCGCCCTGCCGGGCGCACAAATAAAAAGGGTATTCCCTCATACTTCGATGGAATACCCTTTTTTAACTCAGAAATATTGATCTAAACTACAGTGACATTTACTGCGGCAGGACCTTTTTGGCCCTGCTCTATGTCAAAGGTAACTCTGTCGCCTTCATCAAGTGACTTGAAACCGGTTGCATTAATTCCTGAATGATGAACAAATACATCCGGGCCCTCTTCTTGCTCAATAAAGCCAAAGCCTTTGCTGCTATTAAACCATTTTACTGTTCCATTAGCCATAGGTGACACCCTCCTTTCAAAAAGTTCTCATAGTCCCGGATCTCAGGATGCCACTTTGGCAAATGGGTCTTTCCTCTAGAACGAAACCGGACCGCCAATTAAGAGCGATCCATTAATGATTAAACAAATAATAACATATTCTTGAAAAAAAACAATCTAATTTTACGCTCCGGTTAATCCCGCTGCAAGCGTCCCGCTATGAGCGGGATTTTCCTCTGTTTTATGTCATGATCCTAAGCTTATGTGGTGCACTTTGAAGTTGAATCTACCCGTAACCTTCTCAAGCTCGGTACCCATCCGGGGGTGGCCATTCCCATGTGCCTAAGTCGTAAAGGGCCTTGGAAATGCGCCCGTACATTGGCAACACAAACCGGTATGACGAACCAATGGCTTAAGCATCAAGGTCTATTATCTGTCAAAGAGTTGTGGGTGAACATTCATTATTCCCGCTAAAAGCGGGACCCGATAGGCTTTGTGAACCGCATAGTGCGGACCCGCATGCTATGTGGTGTGGGGGCCTGGGGGAGAAAAACCCCCGGCTACCCGATTATGCGTTGACTTTGAATCTCAATTCACCATTCTCTGTAAACTCAAACATTGGCCCCCAAGCCACTTCCCAACAATAGCCATCTAGATCGGCGAAGTATCCACTGAAACCACCCCAGAATGTTTCTTGTGGTTCTTTCATGACACGGGCACCAGCCGACTTCGCGCGTCCTATTATGGCAATGACGTCGTCCTTGCTGCGTACGTTGTGGGCAAGCGTGATTCCACTAAATCCACTGCGAGTGATCGGAACCTCAGGAGAGATGTCTTTTGCTAGGTTCTCAAGCGGAAAAAGAGAAATCCAAGTTCCCGGAAGCTCAATGAAGGTGACGCCATCATAGGATGTGTTTGGAGGTGTACCGAGTACAGCTTCATAGAATTTCGTAGCTTTACTTAAATCGGCTACGCCAAGTGTTACCACAGTAAGTCTTGGAATCTTCATGATTCTTCCATTGGAATATTAGACGCATCGCAGAAGTCACCAGCAGGTGTGAAGCGGAGTGAGACACCTGTCAGGTGAACTGAAAGGTTATACGAAAAATCAACTCGTTAAAATTCCTATAATTTCAGATAATAAAATATCAATTTCTGTTTTGAAATCTACTTGAGGAAGTTCTGGTAGACCTTCGTTCCGTTTGATCGTTTAGTGAAGGTGGGAATCGGCAACTCTCCTCAATGAGTTTTCAAGCCTTTCCATTAATTGTTTGAATGAGCGACCACCATTGTAGTTATTTACCACCTCTGAAAAATTTCTGTACCCGAACAAAGGGGGGACATGATTGATAATTGTCCTTTGGATCATAGGGTCAGGAATGGGGTCAGGTCCTGCTCTTGACTCTTGTCACAACTGAATAAGAGCATTCTTCGACCCCATTCTTCCATTCCTCATTCTTCCGCGTTCTTCATTCTTCATGCAGTCTTCCACTCATTCCTTTTGCCTTCGCTTTTTAAACCATTTTGGAAGTCCCAAAAAAATGTTCTCGATAAGAAGAATAAACAACATTATACCACTAAGTAGTACTCCTATGACTATCCACATCACAGAAAGCCCGGCCAACGCTTCGTCTGAACGATATGGATAAAGCAGATCTGAATGCTGGCTGAGGGGCAAACGTCCATAAGTAAGTAAATAACTTCGCCCCACAATCGAGATACTTACTTATTTACGGATGTTCCCGGTTGTCCCCGCTTTTTCAACATCTTGGCATCGAGGGCATCTTTTTCCCTTCCGGTACTTTCTTTGTTTTTGATGAGATCTTCGAGAGAAAGAACCGGAATGTTCAGTGCCTCAACCAACACTAACAACTTTTTTGCATAGGCAGATTGAAATTCTACCCCGTCAATTGTTGTAATAATATCAATCCTTCTTGGAACAACACCTATTTGAAAAATAATGCCTTCCTCTGTGAAATCCTTTTCATTGACATCAAACAGTGGTGCTCCAAATCGAGCCAATGATCGAATTACTTTTTTGGCATTGACAGCACTAGGAGGCTGTCCGAGAATTATGTCCGTAACGAAAAAGAGTGAGAACGAGACAAAATTTTCGCAAATTTGAGGGGAATAGCAGGCCTATTTGACGAAAACTTGCGGAAATTTGGGCCGTTTCTCACGCTTTTGCAGTAGGATCAGAATTCTCGGACAGCCTCCTAGGTTCAATCCAAATATCAAAATCACCTGTTGCTCTTGGAAACCCATGAGCGCCGAGTGCGTATGCTCCGACAACGATGAATTTAACGTTTTCTTCCAACAAGATTTGTAACATTTCTTTGTAGTCTTCGTTCAGCATCCGCTTTGCCTCCGAAAGCCCAAACGTCGGAAGTAATTTCCCAAACCATCTTGAATGTTTCACTATGTGTATTATCTACATATCCATCGTCACTGTCATCAGTGAGGCGAATAATTTTGATAATGTTTCTTTTCATCTTCACCTGATTCACCTGAATATTCCTTAATTTTTGTTTTCGATTTTGGTCGATTCCCTCGAAGCCAAGTCCCCTGTACTTGAACCCTGCTAATATTTTGATATATTAGCAAAAGTATTAGCCGAAGGCAAGTCTTAGATCCCTGGGAGCCCGGAAATGTATGGTACTTGACATAAGATTATGGTATTATAATTTTTTGGCTGATCTCAGGTTACGTTCTGCAGAAGCCGGATTGCTTGACTACACAAAGGAGGTCTATGTGACAAAGGATCGACTTACACAGGATAAGGATATAGTCGTTCTTATTATGGCAGGAGGGGGCGGAACCCGATTTTGGCCTCTGAGCGATCAGAAGCGCCCCAAGCAGTTTATGAATCTCTTTTATGACCGAACCCTTCTCCAGCAGGCTTTTGACAGGGTGTCCGGCCTTGTTTCGGCAGATAATATTCTGGTACTGACCAATGAACGATATATATCTCTTGTTCGTGAGCAGGTTCCTGAAATCCCGGAGGGCAATATTATCGGAGAACCCGTAGCCAAAGATACCGCGGCCGCGATCACCCTGGGAGCGGTCTTATGTCGTCACCGTTTTGGGAATCCGACCATGGTGGTCTTGACCGCGGACCACTTGATCCACCCGATCGAAACATTCCAGCGGACACTCCTTTCCGCGGTTCGCGCGGCAACTGAAGAGGGGTATTTATACACGTTTGGCATTGTTCCAACATTTCCTGCTACGGGATACGGTTATCTCGAACAAGGTGAAAGAATCAAGGTGGATGATGGAATTGAGCACTTTCAACTCCTACGATTCAAAGAAAAGCCAGACTTAGAAACAGCTCGTTCGTATGTGGCATCAAATAAGTTTCTATGGAACAGCGGGATGTTTGTCTGGACTGTAGAGACGATTCTGGATGAGATCAAGCGACATTTGCCTGTTCATGCCAAGGCCTTGCTTCCGTTAGCAGAGGTAGACGGAACCGATGAGTGGGACCCGGGAATTCGTGCTGCATTTGAGGCCCTTCCAAAGATATCCATTGACTTTGGTGTGATGGAAAAGAGCAAGCGCGTTCGAACTATTCGGGCCGAATTCGAATGGAGCGACGTGGGGGGCTGGTTGGCCCTGGAAAAATTCCTTTCACCAGACGGGGCCGGCAATGTAGCATGCGGTTGTATCAAGTGTCAAAATGCCTCGGGCAATATTGTATTTTGCAAAGACGACAAAGAGACCGTAGCGCTTGTGGGAGTCGATAATTTAGTCGTGGTACGTGCCGGTGACAAGACGCTTGTGGTCCATCGTGATCATACAGAAGATGTGAAGAAGCTGGTTGAAAGATTGCAGCTTGATAAAGAGTGATTAGAAGGAGTGCCTAAAGTGCACTTTAAAATACTTTAGGCCACTTAAATTATATTATGGCAAAACAAAAATCCATTTCCAAGATATCATCGAGCCAAGAGTTAAAGAAGGAAATTTTATCCGCCGGCGGGGAAAAGGCCCTTGAGATGATTCTTGACTCGTCTACTCCTACGGCTCTGGTTCAATCCTTTTCCGAGGAAGATATTTATTGGCTTGTTCAGGATATAGGCCCGGAAAATGCCCTTCCTATCCTTTCCAGGGCGTCTAATGAACAGTGGCGGTATATAGTCGATCTCCAGGTATGGGATCGCGACCGCTTAAATATGGACTCGGTTCATTCTTGGTTCAGACGTTTGCTTTCAGCAGATACTGAGCGTTTTTTAAATTGGGGATTACGCGAGGAACCGGAAGTTCTCTATCTCTATCTTTCCAGAAATATTGAAGTAAGAATCAAAGAGGAAGACCAGACCTCTTCTGATTTTGAAGATACTTTTTTTACACTTGACGGGGTTTTTTACATTCGCGTTCGCGATGAACGATATCAAGAATTCTTGCAGAACTTTCTCAGCCGCCTTGCCAAGTACAATTTCGAGCTGTATCAGCGTATATTGCTGAACGTGGGAGGTGTCCTGCCGTCCGCGCTGGAAGAAGAGGGGTATCGTTTTCGAAGCACACGTCTTGCTGAAAAGGGCTTCCTCCCATTTGAAGAGGCGATGGGGATATATCAATATCTCGACTCCCAGGCTATTGCGAGGAAAGAGTGCAAGGCCATAAAAGAGGAGGCCCCCTCTCTCCCTGCTCCTGCGCTCACGTATTCCCTTCCCTTACTCCAGGGAGACAATCTCTTTGCGACATATCTAAAAGAGATCGGTAGCGCAGAGACGCTGGAAAGACTTCAAACCGAACTGGCCGGCCTATGCAATCAGATTCTGTCGGCAGACCTCCAGGGCTTTGATGACCGGGAGGTTTTGAGACAGGCAATTCAAAAGGCGGCAGGGTATCTGACCATCGGTCTTGAAACACTCACTCAGGGTGATCGAGCATATGGCGTACAAGTTCTGGGAAAATACCCCCTTAACCGTATCTTTCGGATCGGATACGGCAGAGTGCTTGAACATAAATGGCGGGTAGAAAAATGGTTGAAACATGCCTGGTTTAAGGGAACAGGATTGGATCTCTCTTTCTGGGGCGAGTCGTGGGAGAGACTTCTTAAAGGACTGCTAAAAAAACGCCCTCTTTTTTATACGGGGCTCGTAGAAAAAGAATACAGAGAATTTCAGTCAATGGATGATATTACTCATTGCACTACAATTTTGGATCAGATCGAAATTTTGGACCAGCTTTTTGACAATCTTCTTGCAAATGGGCTACTACCCAAAGAGGGTGTTCAAGATGATCTGACCTGGAAGAACCTCTTTCTTACACTATGGGGACGTCATGAATTGGGCCTTCCTCTCGTGATGGAACCTATTACCCTGGAAGAACTAAAAACATTCTTTCGAGATCTGGGGGTGGCTGAGGGAAAGATGTCGCCCTTAAAGGAGGAGATAAAAACGT
>DAOVGD010000119.1 GCA_030672555.1 Desulfobacterales bacterium | reverse complement strand
TAATATTTTGAAATAATTAATAATGATAACTAAAAAGGCAACTATATGTCAATATAAGAAAAGGTTTGAAAATTCAATCCTCTCGGAATGTCGGGCCAATGCGGACTTGCGCAGGTCAATTGATTGTGATAATTAATAATTTATTCGTCAGGTAATATTTTAAAAACATCATCCTTGATGGTAGAAAGGCAGCCATATGCAGGAAATTTTCTGTCTGGAAAATAAGTTGATCGATGAAATCTTAGATCGACGCAGGCGTGACAAAAGGGAAGTGCCCCACATCAGTTTCAGTGAAATCATCAAAGAATTCCTTGACTTTGCCAATAGATTTGTTGCCCCTTCCCGGAGTGGAACGATCTACATAGACGATCCGTCAACACGAGCTTATGACGAAAACGGGGATCTTGACTACAATAAAATGAAACTCATTTTTACAGCATGCTTTGGTGATAAGTCGGAATGCCTGGTTGGGCGCTCTATCAGTGCTAACAAAGGTATAGCAGGATATGTCTATAAAACCGGCGAGAGCTTGCTGGTTAACGATGTTGCTAATAATCCGTTTTTTGACCCAGCCTACAGTCGGGATATTGGCCTGGTTTCAGACAGCATCCTTGCCGTTCCCATAATCATCGAAAATAAAACCATGGGTGTCCTTCAGCTAATCAATAAAAAGGGGAAAGGTGCCTACGCAAAACGTGACCTTGAGCTTGTCAACTATTTTTGCGAACGCTATATTGTCAATAATATCGTCCGGGCCATAGAATTCAAAAAAGATTCTCTCACAGGGCTATATACTCAAAAATACTTTGAGTTCCGCCTTGAAGACAAGCTCGACGCACTAAAATCAAAAAAGAAAAATGGATATCTCTATTTTATAGATTTAGATTCTTTTAAGGAAGTCAATGATACATTTGGGCATCGCACGGGGAGCAGAGCAATTGTCTTGGTGGCGGACCTTCTTGGCTCATACGTTTTTGATAAATATGGAAGAAAAGGTTTGACAGCCCGGTATGGGGGCGATGAATATGAAATCTTTATCCCGGAAATAGAACAAAAAGAGGCAACCGAATTGGCAAAAGAGCTTTGCGACAGCATTGCCCGACTCGAAATGGAAGTCATTGGCAAAGACGGAGAAAACATAAACGCACTGAAAAATGTGACGGCAAGTATAGGGATTGCTTCAACATCTAACAATTTTACGACAGTGGATGAATATATAAAACTTGCGGACAAGGCCATGTACCGGGCCAAGATGACAAAAAACAGTATTTGTCTTCTCCACAATGATGAGTATATGGTAATATAGTCTAAGCTAAAGCTCCTTGATCAGAGCTATCATCTCCCGTACTGCCCGATCTATCCCTACCATAACTGACCTGGCGATAATGCTGTGCCCTATACTGAATTCATCAATCTCTCTGACACCTTTAAAGGCCTTAATCGTGTTATAGTCGAGGCCATGGCCTGCATTGACCCCCATCTTGAGCTTGGTGGACATCTTTGCGCTATTGACTATTTGCTTAAAAGTCTCTTCCCGCTGTTCGCGAGTTTCAGCATCACAAAATATCCCTGTATGAATCTCCACCATATCCGCATTAATTTTATGTGCTATCTTTATCTGATCGGGATCAGGGTCCACAAAAAGGCTGACCGGGATGTCTCCCTGATGAAGAGATCCTATCGCGTCTTCAATATGATCCCGATGTACCACGAGATCCAGCCCCCCCTCGGTGGTTAATTCCTCTCGTTTTTCAGGCACTAATGTCACCAGGTCCGGCCTAATTTCAAGGGCGACGGCCACCATCTCATTAGTTGCGGCCATCTCCAGGATTAACCTGGTCTGAACTGTCTGCCGGATGATACGAACATCCCGATCCTTTATGTGTCGCCTGTCTTCCCGCAAATGTACCACCACACCATCTGCACCGGCCAATTCCACCAATGCGGCGGCTGTAACAGGATCCGGACAGGTAGTCTTTCGCGCCTCTCTCAGGGTAGCAACATGATCAACATTAACTGCCAAACCAGCCATAGATATTCCTCCTCCTTAACCTTAGCTCATACAGTGATATAGTTTTTAGGAAAAAAGTTGTGGGATAACGCAAAGTCTAAATATCGAAATCCGAAATCCGAAACAATTTCAAATGACCAAAATCCGAAATCCGAAACAATATGAATTTGAAGTTTGTACTCTTGATCGCAGGGAATAAGGCGCTGGGTAAGGCTGAATAACGTTTTGAAAATTTGATATTTGAATTTAGAATTTGTTTCGGATTTCGATATTCGATATTCGAATTTGTTTAAGCCGTTCATAGCTAAAAAAGCAACTACTTCCGTAATAACTCCTGCAACTCTCTCGCCTTTGTTTCCATTCTTTCAGCCTCTTCAGACGTCCCTTCATGATCAAAACCAAAGAGATGCAATATTCCATGTATCAAAAGTTCATGAAATCGTTCTTCGGTAGTAATCCCGCCGACCTTGCTCTCTCTGCCTGCGGTCTCCATAGATATAACCACATCTCCGAGAAGATACGGATTGATATTGTCAAATTGTCCCTCCTGCATTGGAAAGGCAATCACATTAGTGGGGCCTGACCTTCCAAGATAGGCTTTATTCAACTCCGCTATCCGGGAGTCGTCTACCAGTAAAATCGACAGTTCTCCATCAGGACATTCCAAGGCGTTTAAGATACTCTCCGTCTTCTTCCTTATGCTCTCCTCGTTTATCGGGTACAGGTTTTGCCTGTTGTCTATCAGAATCTCCATTTTGTCTCTTTCCGCCACCGCTCTGTATCCCTGGATATTCCACACGATGGTGATAAATTCCGTTTAGTGTTTTGTTAAAGCTCTTAGCGATTTCGTGAAGATCTTTTAGTGTGAGTTCACAGTCATCCAGCTGGCCATCCAAAAAAACCTTGTTGACCATTTTTTGGAGCATTCCCTTAATCCGGGCTGGAGTGGGATTCTCAAGGCTACGGGATGCTGCTTCAACAACGTCTGCCAGCAAAACCAGCGCTGCTTCCTTGGTTTGGGGTTTAGGACCGGTGTACCTGAAGTCATCAATAGTAACAGCATCTTCTCCCTTCATCTTCTTCGCCTTTTCATAGAAAAAACTGATTAAGCTGGTCCCATGATGCTGTTGAATGGCATCGGTAATCGCTTGCCCCAACTTGTATTTTTTGGCCATTTCCACGCCGTCCTTTACATGGGCGATCAGGATAAGGCTCGACATGGACGGGGCGAGTTTATCGTGCCTGTTTTCAGCGCCCATCTGATTCTCAATAAAATAAAGCGGCTTGGAAACCTTCCCTATATCATGATAATAACCAATGACCTTTGCCAATAGCGGATTAGCGCCGATTGAGTCTGCTGCGGCCTCCACCATATTCCCTACGATAACAGAGTGGTGATATGTCCCGGGGGTTTCCAGCATGAGCTTACGTAACACAGGACGGTCCAGATTGGCCAACTCTAACAGTTTGATATCTGTAGTGTAATCAAAGGCCATCTCCAACAGTGGCGTAATTCCGGTGGTTATGATACCACTTGCCACCCCGCCGAGGAATCCGAAAAGCCAATCTTGCGGGAGCTTAAAAGTAAAAAAGGACCCTTGATACATATCCAGGGCTGAAATAATCACTACATTTATCAGCCCTACTTTTAAACCGGCCTTTATGAGAACGCCACGTTCTTTGCAGCTTCTTGTCCAATAGGCCCCCATCAGGCCGTTTAAAAGAAAATAGCTAAAAAATTCAAATCGATTTTCGAACAAAAATGCCGCAAAAAACGCCATGACCAGCGCAAACGGGACCGCCACCTCCATCCCCATGAACAGGCAGACAATCATAGCTCCTGCTGCAACCGGCGCAGCGTAAAAGAGCGAAGTCCCATGAATGGAATAGGCAATGTTCTGTCTTACCGCCTCTGCTAACGAAACAAAAATGTCGCTCAAAAGAAATGATCCTGCAAGCATAACACATAAAAAAAGGAGGTCCTTGTTGGTCTTGAATAACCTCTTTTCTCCTTTCAGGTGGGTTACAAACAGCACTCTTAATACGACTCCCAAGAGAAGGACGAGCCCAAAAACCGTGCTTAATAGATGTTGTTGACTGACCTCTGACCTCAATGCTTCTAATTTGAGAACATGAGAAGGTTGTACCCTTTCTCCTTCTCTTAAAAGCATCTCCCCTTTTTTTATCTGGGAAAAGACCTCGTTAACCTCTTCTATTGCTACTTGTTTCCGTTCTTCTGTTTCGTTTTTATTCAGCGTTATATTAGGCTGAAGTAACCTTTGCGAGAGATCTATAAGAACACTTCGAAGAGGGTAGCTAAACCTTTTTAAATCCACACTTGCGGTTGTTTTTATAACTTCCCGAGCCTGATCAAGGCTATAAAACCTCTTGACGTCCTCGACCGTGATTTCTACCTTTGATCCAATCCTGCGAAGCGTTATCCCCTTGTTTTGTGCTCCGCGAAAGCCTCCTTCGGCTGTTACTCCGACATGGAGAACACCTTGAAGGAGCTTTACGATTGAATTTTCGACTGTCCTGGAAAACTTATTCTTCTCAAGAACAGTATAAGTCTCTTCGCTGACTTCTATTCCAAGGATCTTCTCAAAGGTTCCCTTCTGCTCCCAGATCTGATCATGAACAGATATGTTTGGCCCAACCTGTTTGTTAGCTGTACCCGATGGAACCTTGCCCGGCTGTTTTGGAAGTCTTTGGTCCAAGAGCGCGCGAAGCGGTTGAAAAGCGTTATTGATACCATTCCTCAAATAGGCTATGAGGCTATCGTCGAAATCATACACCATTAATACAGAACGGGCTGCTTCCTGCCGTTTTTCTGCGGTCGCTGCTTCATCCTTTATAAGAAAGTCCTTTGGTGATTTAATATCCCGTTCTGCAATATCGCCTACTTTATAGGTATGGACAGGCACCAAAAGGTTGGGAAAAAGAAGCAATGTAATGAGAACACTGATCCCGATAAGCAACAGCCATCGGATATGCTTCTCCGTTAATGACTTTGAGAAAGACCTCAAGTTGGTAGTCTTTCCCTCCTTTTTTGTTTTATCGCCCCCCATTAACCTTTACTCCTCAATTTCTCTTTCCTTATCTCCAGGTCTTCATAGGCCTTTATAATATCTCGGACTAATTTGTGCCGAACCACATCTCTCTTTGAAAAAATTGTGAAAGATATCGCCTTCACTCCTTGCAAGATATCCTTTGCCTCAACAAGCCCTGAAGTTGTTCCATTAGGAAGATCTATTTGAGTAATATCACCGGTAATAACCGCCTTGGAGCCAAATCCCAAACGTGTCAAAAACATCTTCATCTGCTCTGAAGTGGAGTTCTGCGCCTCATCCAGAATAACAAAAGCGTTATTCAAAGTGCGGCCCCGCATAAATGCAAGGGGAGCCACTTCAATCACCCCCTGTTGAATTAAACGGCTTGCCTTCTCAAAGCGCATCATGTCGTGGAGTGCATCGTACAGAGGTCTCAGGTATGGATTCACCTTCTCATACATATCTCCGGGCAAGAATCCGAGCCTCTCACCCGCTTCCACCGCAGGACGAACCAAAATAATCCGGCTCACCTTTTCCTGAGTCAGACAAGATACAGCCATCGCCATTGCCAGGTATGTCTTCCCCGTACCGGCAGGACCGATACCAAACACGATATCGAAAGAACGGATAGCATCGATATACTGTTTTTGAGTCAGACTTTTTGGAGTAATCGGTCTTTTTTTGGAAGGGATATAGACTGTATCCAAAAATATGTCCTTTAGTTTAGTCCGATCGTTGGCGCTTAAGATACGAACAGCAAACTCGATATCGGTCGGATAAATGGGATACCCTTCTACGAGAAGTCCATAGAGTTCCTTAAGGATTTTCCGGGCTAATGCAACCATAACCTGATCCCCTTGGATCTCTATATCGGTTCCCCTTGTATGAATCTTAGCGCCAACAGCCTGTTCAATAATGCGAAGGTGCTTGTTGTGCTCTCCAAAAAGGGTGCGAGCCAGCATATTGTCGTCAAAGCTAATCTTAACGACACTATTTTCTGGATTTTCTGCCAAGTTGTCTTCCATCAACAAAAATATAAATCCTCCTGGGCAATACCCTAAATAACTTCCCCAAAATTTTACCACGAAGGACACGAAGGAATTCATTAATTATTTCATGCACCTTGGTGTATTTCGTGACTTATATGGCCGTGTTTCAGTTCGGGGGAGTTATTTTATACATATTCATTGGTTCGAAGGGTATCAGAAGGTAAAAACAGAGTCAAGAGCCACAATCCTGGGAACAGAATATGGAAAATAGCTTGACAACATTTTTCAATTCGGTAGCATAAACTTAGGGAATGTCAGTCATAATAGAATTGAAAAATTCTTAATATTATCTTTTTCAGTAGCGGGGAGAGTTACCCATGAAAAAGGCAACGTCCACCTTACATGAGACTCTATTACACCTCGGAATAGACATAGGGTCTGTCAGCGTCAATACTGTCCTCCTTGATTCAAAAAAGCACGTAATCTTCGATAATTATACCCGAACCAAGGGAGAACCGCTCAAGGCGACCGTCAAGATTCTTTCCGAACTTCTCTCAACTGTACCCGCCAAAAATATCCTTTCATGCTCCATTACCGGCACAGGGGGAGTCCTCGTTGCCCGGCAATTGGATGTAATTTTTATCAACGAAATTATTGCCCAGGCCAAAGCGGTCGAACAATGCCACCCGGAAGTAAGGACAATCATCGAGATGGGGGGCGAAGACGCCAAATTGATATTGGTAAGACAGGAGAATGGCGAACTCGCAATACATGACTTTGCCATGAACACCATGTGCGCGGCCGGCACGGGTTCGTTTTTGGACCAGCAGGCCCATAGACTCGGATATTCCATAGAAGAGTTCAGCTCACTGGCCCTCAAATCCGAAACACCCCCACGGCTTGCCGGCCGCTGCAGTGTCTTTGCAAAGACCGACATGATCCATCTCCAGCAAGAGGCTACACCGGATTATGACATCATTGCCGGACTTTGTTTTGCTATGGCGCGAAATCTCAAGAGTAATATCGGGAAAGGGAAAAAATTTCAGCCTCCTGTATCTTTCCAGGGTGGTGTGGCGGCCAACCTTGGGGTCCGCAAGGCATTTGAGTCGATCCTGAAGCTCTCTCCGGGCGAACTGATCATACCCGACCATTTCTTTTCAATGGGCGCCATCGGGGCTGCGCTGATGACGATAGAGCACAAAGAGAGTTGGAAGCCGTTTGAAGGTATCGAACGCCTAAAAGAGTATCTTGCCGGCCATACCTCAGAGGCAAAACGTCTGCCGCCCCTGTCGATAAAAGAAAAATCTAATCATACCCCCCCTATCCCTCTCCCCCCGCAATTACCTCCCGACGCCTCCCGGCTCGATGTATATCTTGGATTAGATGTCGGTTCCATCAGCACCAATGTTGTGCTGATAGATACACACAAGAACCTGGTGGCAAAGGCTTATCTAATGACCGCCGGCCGGCCCCTGGATGCGGTAAAGCAAGGGCTGTCCATTATCGGCGAAAAGTGGGCGGACCGCGTACATGTATTGGGAGCTGCTACCACAGGATCGGGAAGGTACTTGACCGGTGATTTTATAGGAGCGGACATCGTAAAAAATGAGATTACTGCCCAGGCAACCGCAGCGGCGGATATAGATCCCGAGGTAGACACGATCTTTGAAATAGGAGGTCAGGATTCCAAATATATCAGCCTTGATAACGGCGTGATAGTAGACTTTATGATGAACAAGGTCTGCGCGGCAGGGACCGGTTCTTTCCTTGAAGAGCAGGCGGAAAAGCTGGGGATTTCTATCAAAAAAGAATTCGGCGCCCTGGCCCTTTCCTCAAAACGCCCCGTACGCCTTGGTGAAAGATGCACTGTCTTTATGGAATCAGACCTCGTCCATTATCAGCAACAGGGCTGCGAAAAAGAGGACCTTGTAGCCGGTCTCAGCTATTCGATCGTGGAAAATTACCTCAACCGGGTGGTGGAAGATCGACGGGTTGGAAATCGTATATTTTATCAAGGCGCCACAGCCCAAAATCAGGGTATCGTGGCCGCCTTTGAAAAGGTCACGGGAAAACCTATTACCGTTCCTAAACATTGCGATGTAACCGGTGCCATCGGAGCCGCTCTCCTCGCCTTGAAAGAACGGGACTGGAAAGAGAGCACGTTCAAAGGGTTTGAACTGAGCAAGTCCGGGTATAAGATTCAATCGTTTGAGTGCGGGCATTGCCCTAACAGGTGTGAAATACGAAAGGTCACGGTCGAGGGGAGCAAGCCTCTTTTTTACGGAAGCCGATGTGAGCGGTACGAAGTGAGGGAGAAAAAAACCAGAGGCGATGAGATACCGGATCTCTTCAAGGAACGGGAACAATGGCTCCTTGAGACACCATTTTTGGAAACATCCCGGACAGGGAAGCGAGGAACCATAGGAATTCCTCGAACGATGTTTTTTCTCGAGCTCATGCCGTTCTGGATCACCTTTTTCGAATCTTTGGGATATACCGTTGTCATCTCCGAACAGACCAATAAGAGGCTGATCGGAAAGGGTGTGGAGAGGATGGTAACTGAAACCTGTTTTCCGATCAAGGTGGCTCATGGCCACATCCTTGATCTGGTCGATAAAGGAATTGATACGATCTTTCTCCCCCATATTGTTGATCTGAAAAAACAATCCCGGGATTTTCAGTTCAGCTATCTGTGCCCTTATGTACAAACCCTTCCTTATATGGTACATTCTGCCATTAATTTCAAGGAATTGGGAGTCCACCTCATTCAGCCTGTCCTATATTTTGGACGCGGGCATGGCCACCTTCTACGTGGACTCAGACGGCTCGGTGATGTGCTCGGTCTCCCTTCCAAGGAGATCCGCAGGGCCACGGAACAGGCCGAAGCGGCACAAGAGCGATTCTATTTCAGGATGAGGCATCGCGGGGAAGAGGTCCTTTCCGGACTGAAGCCCGATCAAAAGGCAATGGTGGTGGTAAGCAGGCCTTACAACGGGTGCGACCCGGGGATTAACCTCAATCTCCCTAAAAAACTCAGAGACCTGGATACCCTGGCCATTCCCATGGACTTTCTCCCCCTTGACGCAATCCGAACCTCATTGGACGTAAAGAGTCATTATTGGAAATTCGGTCAAAAGATTATGAGCGCCGCAGAATTGATCAGGAAAGACCGGCGCCTGTTTGCTATCTACATCACCAACTTCGGGTGCGGACCGGACTCCTTCATTGCTCATTTCTTCAGAGACTCCCTAAAAGGAAAACCCTACTTAGAAATAGAAATAGACGAACACAGCGCTGACGCAGGCGCCATAACCCGCCTTGAGGCATTCCTGGACAGCTTGAAACACTATACACCCGAATCAAAGCCCAAGGCCCATGTCGTCCCGCTGGGCGCAAAAAAGACCGGCACGCGCAAGGTGTTCATACCTGCCATGTCGGATCAAGCATTTTCCATTGCAGCGGCCTTCAAGGCGTGTGGAATCGAATCTGAAGTCCTCCCGGAATCTGATGATGAGTCGCTCAGTCTTGGACGCCAGCTCACCTCCGGGAAGGAGTGTTATCCGTGTATCTTGACAACGGGAGATATGGCAAAGCGCTTAAACCGGCCGGACTTTGATCCGGATCGGTCCGCCTTTTTTATGCCCTCAGGCACCGGCCCGTGCCGGTTTGGCCAGTATCATCGGTTCCATCGGCTCGTGCTGAACGAACTCGGATACCCCCAGGTACCGATCTATGCCCCCACTCAAAGTGAGGTATTTTACAAAGAACTCGGCATGGTTGACAAAAATTTTGCGCGACTTGCCTGGCAAGGGGTTGTCGCCATTGATCTCTTAGAAAAGGCGTTGAGAAAACACCGTCCCTATGAAACCGCTCCCGGTGAGGCAGATCGTGTTTATCAACGTGGTCTCAAAGAAGTGAGCGAAGCAATCGAGAAGAGGGGTTCTCTGACACAAGTATTAATCAGGGCACGAAATGCCTTTGGAAGCGTTTCAACAAACGGAATTCCGAATAAACCGGTTGTGGGGCTTGTAGGGGAGATCTATACCCGCGCAAATCGTTTTGCCAATGAAGATGTTGTGAGGAAAATAGAATCTCTGGGCGGAGAGGTATGGATGCCTCCTATTGCCGAATGGCTCCTCTATATCAACTTTGTCGCCATGGACCGAAGCCTGAAACACCGTCGCCTCAAAACATTTTTAGCCACGCTCTGGACGGACCGTATCCAAAAAAGAGACGAGCATCTCCTCGGCGCCGCATTCATGGGGGACAAACATTATCCCAAGGATCCGGAGATACTTAAGATCATCCTGAATGCACGGCCATATCTGCACCACGCCTTCAGGGGGGAAGCAATCTTAAGTGTTGGAAAGACGATCGACTTCATACAAAAAGGTGCCGCAGGCATCCTCAATATTATGCCGTTTACGTGCATGCCCGGCACCATCACAAACGCTTTGTTGAAACGGTGCAGGGAAGAGCACGACAATATCCCGTTCTTGAATATGGCGTATGACGGCCAGGCCCAAACCAACACAATGACTCGCCTGGAGGCCTTTATGCACCAGGTGAAACGGTTTCATGAGAATAGGGTAAAGGATTAATCTACTGACCCCTCAAATACTGCAATTCCCCTAATGGTTTGGTTGGGCAACAGCCAACTATCCCCGGCTGAAGTGACCTAAACCCATGACCAAAATTTTACTTGTCTTCGTAATGCGGTGAACGTCATGACGACGGGAAAGAGCTCACGGTCATTCTTTTCTTGTCCGATTTTCCATGGCGGCTTACCCTGTACCTTGCATTTTGTTGTTATGTACCTTTGTTCGAGGGTATCAATAATCATTGCAAGACCAGACCGGTCTCGTATCTATTTCGCTCAACTGAATCCCGAACTGCTGCACGATGATGCGTTGCCCTTACTCCCGCTGAAACTGCCAAAAATGGAAATCTTCTTTTCGGTTTTGGTCGAATGGCACGACGGGCACTGGGGATTCCTCTCAGCACTTACAGAAACAATTTCTTCAAAATCCGTTCCGCAATCCTGGCATTTGTATTCATAAATAGGCATAAAATATCACCTCCTAAAAATCGACGTCGCTATTCCCGTCCACTGGATGCTCCTTGCTTCTGTGAACCTTCGGACTTCGTGGCTACAAGAAGCTGATGGTCTGTCTTTGTCTGACACGCGTGAATCATGTATCACAAACACTACCGAGATCCGTGTCGAATGTCAAAAGTTTTGTGCCCGAATAAAATGTGTGAAGATTCCCCGTGGCCTGAGATTCCTGGTTGCTTAAGAGCGTCCGCAAGTATGCCATTTGCAACTAAGAGTCAAGAGCAGTCGCGGTAGGAACGCCGGTTACCCGGCGCCCCCCGCACAGATCCGTACGTGAGGAACTACCTCATACGGCTCCTACCTCGGGTTACTGACGTAAAGCCTCTGGTTTGGATATGGATGTCCTTTCCTGCGGCTTCACGTATTCTTTCAAGTCCGTTCAATGCTACCCCCTGCCTCTGCGTACAGGTTGCAGACGTCTTTCAAGAATTCCCCTTGGTCATCGGCCTTTCCTCCAGCATCTCCTCACTCGACACACCAAGCTTGTTCGACACCTTCTCGGGTATTATTCCGATGTCCGACTTCTCATAGGCGTACATGCCAGGATTACGGCCACGGGCCTTCCCTGACCGACCCGCTGGGTCTACCTCCCTGAACGGGCACCTCTGAGATCTCCCGGTTCTCGAGCATAGAGTGTCCACGCATGCACAGGGTCTCTGACTCCGCGCGGCCGATAGGCGACTAGCTGTATAACATCACATATCGTGTTGCCTTCCCCATCAAGTCACAAGGTCGGCACCCCGGAATGGTGATTTCGGAGCTCAATGGCTGGCCTACGTCTTCCCCTGTCAACGCTTCACGTGCAGCCTCGCGGCCACCCGCGCATGACTCGGGGCCATGATGGAGCAGCTCCTCCTTTCATGTAGGGCTCTTTCATCCCCTACTCTATGCCGGTTTATCCCGGCGCTTTCGACTTGACCCCTTTACTTTTCAATCATGGGCCTATCCGTAGTGTTCTTTCAGAAAGCGGGCAGCGTTCTCCGGTCCATTCCATTCTGCAAGTTGTCCCCGGAACGTTTTCACTGCTGTTGCCGCCTTCTTGTCTCGGAGCAGTTTGTCGACCGCGGCCAAGACGTCCGACGCCGATGCCCGTTTCTTGTTCAGGCGGACGGCAAACCCCTTTCGCACGCAGGCATCCAGATTGGCTTGCTGCTCCGGATGCATTCCTATCCCGACGATCGGTGTCCCCGACAGACATGCGTTCATTACAGTATTCTGTCCGCCATGTATGACGGAGATGTCCGCCATCGGGTTCACCTTGTGTGCCGGTAGGAATCCAGTGACGACCACATTCTCCGGAATATCGACGGTCATCTGTTCGATGTGGGATCTTACGGGTGCTATCACACGGTAAGGCTTGTTCCTGAAGCCTGCCAGGATCTCAGCAACGAGCGCCGGTTTTCCTGAACTCCCCATGGCGAAATACACAATGGGCTTGTCGCGAGGCATGGAGGTTACTTCATCTGGAATTCGTCGGTCAATTCTGGCAGGCAGCGGTCCAATGTAGTGCAAGGTAGGACGGACCTCGCGGAAGCCGACCCACTCGGGGATGTCGGCGAGAAGCGTATGGTCGCCCTCGATTAGGTCGATGAAGTTCTTGAACTTGGGCAGTCCGTACATTGGCCCGACCGCGTTGTAGGCCCTTGCGGGAGCGGCCAGCTTGAGGACCAGCCTGCTCACCCAGCGGTTCATCCTCTCTTCGTCGTTTCGGAAAAGCCACCGCACAAAGCCGAAGTCGCTCCGGTCGGGCCAGGACTGAAGCCCAGCCTCGTAGTACTCCCTGACGGTTGTGGAATGGAGAACGTTGACGAAGGGGATCCCGGCCGCGCGGGTCGAGATGGTGACGCTCAGGCACCAGCCAGTGAGCACCGCGGTGGGATTTACCTCCTTGAAGAACGCAATCTCGTTCGGGACCCGGGCCGCAAGCTCTTCTGCCGACAGGTATCCCACAGTATTGAGCGCCTCGCCGCTGAGGACGACTCGCAGGCGGGCGAGCTTTTTCTCGGTAAGCCGCGGCGACATCTTCTCCAGAGGAAAGCCCTCGCCCTCGATCAGTTGCTCAAACTGCCCACCGTAGCTTGCGAAGATGACGTTGAAGTGCTTCCGCGCCGCCTTGGCGATTTCGATCATTCTTCCGGTTTCGGCCAAGTTGTAGCCCGCTACCGCAAACACCAGTGTCTTCATGGTGATAGATCTCCTTTTGTCTGCATGCCCTTCTGTTGTTCGTGCAGGAGCCTTCTGAGCTGGGAGAAAAAGTTGTCTCTGACTTCCTGAACATGGAGAGCTTCCTGATAGTCGATAGTGGCCTGATCCTTGTCCTTGAATCGTTCCGGCTCGACCTGAAGGATGTAGGAGTTGACCTGCCTGGCCCAGAACCACTCTGCACTCCCGAACTGAATACACTCGGGGTCTGCCGTCGGGATGTCTCTCAG
>DAOVGD010000200.1 GCA_030672555.1 Desulfobacterales bacterium | reverse complement strand
CCGGCATCAGGCTGATCGTTGTCATCCAGTGCCTGTATGTTGTTAACGTTATGAACGATGCCGGCGAATCCCTGGTGTGCCCAGGTATCAGCATACACATGCATGGTAACACCAAGGCGGTGAAGTCCGTAAAGGGTGTTCCGGTCCCCAATACACGATCGTACCATATCCTGTGCCACATAGCTATTGGGTCGGCAGATGATTTTTTCGACAAAGCTCCCATCAGGGTTCTCACCGGGCCCCATGCCGCCATTGCCGGGCAAAAAGTGGAATGGTATCCATACGAAATGATTGGCCAGCTTATCAAAATTTCTGTAGTCTAACATTTTGTGTGCAGAACTGATGCGAGAATACATAGCGCCGTTGTCAAATCGGATGGCGCCGGCATTGGTAGCATCATCAACATATTGCGCGCAGTAGGCTATGGTTTCAGCATCTCTGTGGGCGAAACCGGCTAACCGGGCGACCGTGTATGTTACGCCGTGATGAAAGTCTATTTGCATTTGTTTCTCCTCCTTTGCGGAATATAGTTATTATTTCACTTTCAGCCTTTATCTTTGGAAGCATTGACTCATAAATAGGGGAAGTTCACCCTTTAATAGGTGGCCCCGTTTTCTCAATTCTTATTGAGGTTTCGCAAGCTTCTTGGCCTGATCTCGAAAAGTTTTCAGATCCTCCAACTCAAGTGGTGGATCCACATCCGCGATTTTTGCCAACGATTCATCCTTGAGATGAGAGAGCTCTTGTATTGTTTTGACGCCAATATTCTTCAATCTTGCCTGCACCATGTCGCCCAGACTCTTCTTTAACCGCTCTTCTTCAAGTTGCTTTCTAAAAGCGACTGCGAGATTTTCGTCAAACCCAACCTTTCTGACCTCTTCTCGCAACTTGTCCTCGTCACAATCACGTATCTGAATCAGATGAAGAACTCCTACCTTTCGTAGTTTCAGGTCTTCTTCCTGGTTGAGGTCAAATTTCTTTGCTACCTCCGAGGGCTCATAGCGGTGTCGTTGCCTCAATCGTCCCAACCATTCATTCCCTCTTTCTATCAGTCCCTGAAGAGCTATAACGACTAATAACCCGCTAAAAAATGCGAGAGCAGCTTTGGCTACGGGGGAATGGAGGTCCACAAACTGGAGATTTTCTCCGAATAATAGCACCATCATAATGGCCACGTAGGGCCCCATGATCAGCCGCATTCCGAATTCTGTTCCCCTGGGGATATCTTCTCGGCCTCGCCGGCACAAGTCAAGGACATAAAGCAGAGCACCAATGAAGCCCAAAATTGGAACATAAAAATCGAAGGTCAATTCTTGGTCGAAGAGGGATATACCCTCGGAGACTGGATCTACCAACCATGCCAATACGGCCAGGCTCCCCATCCATATCAGTCCATTAAAGAAAGCCACTAGAAAACGATTATCGTGTTGTTTTCCTGAAGCAGATTTCCCTGCTTCTGTATCTTGACCTTCTTCTGACCATTGAGTGACTTTTCCTTGCCGGGCCTCGTCTTCCTCTGAATCAGCATGGTTGAACTTGCTCTCCTTCCGTTTTTCGTGCCATTCTTTCACCGCTGCGACTAGAAGACCTGCCACCCCTGGGATTAATAACACTAACAGGATCCACCCACTCCACGTCCTTTTTAGGATTATCTTAATACGAAATCGGCCATCTTTGTCAGAAACCCCCTTGAGGCTTATCTTTGTTTTGGCGTCTTCCGGTTCCAGGGTGATAGTGGCATCCGGAATAGCTTGGCCCTCGGCGTTCCTAACGGTACCGAAGATCGGTAGCGATGTCTCAGAATTCCCATGGCCAATTGGGTCTTCAGCCAAAGCATGCTGAATGCCGAATACGAGAACAAGCACAGCAATGGTCATGGACAGAAAGAATTGAACAACCTTCATGACTGTTTACCTCCTTAAAGAATCTGCTACTGATGGTAGCAGCAGTGCCCATCTTGTTGCGAGACCTTTGCACAACGTGACAATTTCCCCTATCCACCGGCACGGGGTGTCGGACGGATGGAAGCACTATTTGAATTTTTAGCGATTTTAAAAACGTGTTTTCAACCCCCAAAATGCCATTCGATAGCTTTGATTGGTATAAGTTGCGACCGTTTCTTTTGTAATGCCAGCAAGTTAGCATGGCCCAACCCCTTTTGCGTCCCGACCCTCAAATACCACTTAACGACTCCGTTTCACCACAAAAATGGACTTTCTAAGACCGAAAATTTGCCGCCTTTTCCACCCTTTCCTCATGTTATCAATTGCTTAGCTTGGTCCGACCCCAAGTAAGTTTTCTGTTGTACGTTTGCTTTGCGATTATTACTGGGACACATGAATTACGAACTCGGTCCGTTCTCCTGGCCTGACCTCCACGATAGGTGGTTCGCAGTTGTTGAATCCTTGGACCCGGATGTCATACTCTCCCGGGTCAAGCCACATTACAAAGTTACCATGATCATCGGTCAAGGCTCGATTGTCTCCTATATAGACTCGCCGATTACTAACTGGTGTTTCATCGTACACGACAACCCCCTGGACACTGTCTGCCCAAGCAGTCAGGGCTACAGCCAATATGATGCTAAGAATCAATAGACAATTAACCACCAATTTCATTCTATTCTCCCCCTATTACATAAAGGTTACAAGAGCATGTAGACCTTGACTCCGTTTAGCCAAGCTGTATATGAACAAAGGCAAGATGATGAATCCTGCCAGTCTCAATATCTTCATCTGTCTGAGACAATTCTTATCCTTGGTCACGTATTCACTTCCCAGACTAAAGACCGCAAAGAAAGTTCCCAGGCACAAGAAAAGGGGCCACGTATATCTTTGCAATTTCTTTTTTGGATGTTCGATCTTCTTTGTACCGGGTTCTTCCGGAGAGTGAACGAGAATCAGCGGAAGTTTCCCCGGTTTGAATGAACTTTCAGAAGTCCGGCCATAAATGCTTCGTTTATTAAGAAGATGGAAATAGAAAAATAGATTGAAAGCGAACATTATCAACAAGATGTTTCTTATTGGCAGGGCTATGAGGGTAAAGAAGGAAGCCTGCATATCCTGGCCGGCCCTGAGTTTAATCCACGAAGCCCTGACGGCCATCTCGTTGGCCTCCGGGACTTGAGAATTCTTTCTAAAGAGGATTTCAAGCTGATCGTAGAGATTCTTGAGACTTGCCGAATTGCCCTGGAGAGAATCTCCTTCTGCTCGAAGGTGCCGTTTGTAAGCCAGTTTCGGCAGGTCCAGGATAGTAAGGCTTCTGGAAATCATGCCGCTTTTACAAAAAAGCTTTTCTAATGAGAGGGAAACCTTTCCCAAAAAAATTGTCCCGTCAAAGGCAATCTTCTCAAAGGAGGCATTGGAAAAATCCCCCGCTCCATAGAAAACGGTCATGATTTCACCAGAGCTGAAATCAGCCTTGTTAAACCGGGATCCCCTGAAGTCCACATCCCCACCAAAGCGAGAGCCTATGAAGGCAAAGCTGTTTTGATCACACGAAAGGTCACCATCATTGATAATCTCAAAGGACTTTCGGCCGATATATGCCTCCTTGCCCCTCCCAGACCGGATTAATTCCCAAAGATCTTTTTCATCAAGGAAAGGATAATTCCATTGATGGATATCCAACCCGCACTTTTCAAGCTTTCGTTTGAGGTAGGTCCTTACCTCCTGTCTGACCTGAGCAGTGGGGTCCTTTTCAGATTTAATCAGTTCCCAGATGATGGCCGAATCATGCCAATCTTCATTAGGGCCTATCAGCTCTTTCCAATTTTTGTTCTCTCTTTTCCAACTCCCTATCCGTTCTTTCCAATTTTTGTTCCCTCTTTTCCAACTCCCTATCCGTTCTTTCCAACTCTCGTTAAGGCGATAAAAAATCAACTCCTTCATTATGAAATCCACGTCATTTATTTTTGAGCCAAAGAGTTCCTTTCCAAAAAGGCACATTGCAAACTTTGTTTCCCTGTTAAAGAAGGTGTTGTTAAAGAAGGCCCTTTGGCCAAAGCTGGCTCTTTTAAAATCGACGGGGATCAGGAAAATGGACTTGCTGAAGGAGACATCTTCCTTGAAGGAAACCTTATAGAAGTTAGCTGTATCGGAGGTCTTTCCAGATCGGCCTGCGTTAGATTGATTTGAATAGAATATGGCCCTTTCAAAATCTGCTTTAGCTTTGAAGGTGGCACGAGAGAAATTAGTCTCTCCCTGGAATTTTGTCTTGGAAAA
>DAOVGD010000043.1 GCA_030672555.1 Desulfobacterales bacterium | reverse complement strand
AAATACCATTACCAGGTATTAGAAGATTATGCCTTTCCGGCTGTGTTCGTTGACTCCGACTTCCACGGCGGCGGAACCAATAATAAGGGGCACTATGTCCAGGGCCGGTATTGTCTTACGAATAATATTCAGGCCAGGGCTACAGGGTTCTTTACTAAGCGTGAAGATGAAAGCAAGGATGGAAAGAAGGATGAAGACCGTATACAATTGGACATGGTCTTTGCCTTCTAAGGTGTAACATGACGCCTCGGAATTTGAATAATTCCGAGGCGCTTTTGCCCTCCAAAGGCCTTTTATCAGCCTTGACGATCAGCAAGAATTCTACCGATCCTGGGGATAAAATCTTTTTTGCGGGACATGATTTCTGGAACAAAGCACTTATCATCCTTTACCGTTACCCTAAAGGCCTTTTCAATAATCCGCTTATCGCCTTTGACGATTATCTCTTCTCCCTTCTTTTCCACCGGATTCATTATCAGCATGGCCACCATGTCGTAGACCTCATCCTGGCAAAGTTTTTCCATCTCTGCCTTGAGGGAGGTAAGCGGAGGTAAGCGGGACGCCCTGAGGTAAGCGGGACGCCCTTAAATTATTCACTAACTCCACAGTTTCTTAGTTATTTAAGGGCGTCTCGTACTCCGGTATAGTTGTGGTTTTGTATTGTATCCTAACTTGACATTGTATATGGAATATGTAACCAGCCGGATAGGGATCACGAGGAAAGCAAAACATTTTGAGGAGAAGTTCCTAATGTGAGACCTTTGAAAAACGTAAAAAGCCCTTGAACAAAAAGAAGGAATATCTATGAAATTCAAAATACCCTTACGCGACAATAAGAAATTGAAAGTTTTGGTGAATCGAATCAATGCGGATCAAGAGTTGTTTCAAATTTGGAAATGCGCGAATGTCATTGCTGTGGATCGTTCAGGCATTAGTGATCATGGCGAGGTGCATGTTTGTATTGTGGCCAATGCCGCCTTGCGCATTATCCGATTGTTAGTGAAAGGGGGTGTTGAGCCAAGTGTAGTTGCACATCATGGATTGACCAGCGAGGATGCAGAGTTGATTGTGGTACTGGCAGCCTGCCTGCACGATACGGGAATTTCGGTGCACCGGGATCATCATGAAAAATATAGTCTATTTATAGCCTTTCGCAAAGCACGTGAGTTACTGGAAGGGGTCTACGATGAACCGGATTTGACGACGATGGTGTCCGAAACGTTGCACGCCATTGTTGCTCATGACGCAGGCGAGAAATGCCTTACTATCGAAGCTGGTGTCCTGAAAATAGCCGACGCAACAGATATGACCTTAGGCCGTTCCCGGATACCTTTTGAATCAGGAAAAGTAAATATCCATTCTGTGTCCGCACAGGCCGTGGATGTTGTAAACATTATGAAGGGGAGGGAAAAACCGGTATGCATTGAAATTAAACTGTCTAATTCTGCTGGGATTTTTCAAGTTGATGAATTGTTGAGAAACAAGTTGAAAAATTCCCCCCTGACACCTTTCGTGGAAGTGACTGCCAAGATTGAAGGGGAAGTAGAGCGTAGGTTGTTTGACTCATATACGATATAGGACGAAAGAGGGGGACCGAAAGGGGGGACATCCTATAGTCCTCCTGTTTCCTCCAGAATGATTTTATCACGAAAGCATGAAAGTACGAAGACACGAAAGCGTTAATCTTTCGTGTCTTCGTGATTATCTCTTTTCGTGGATGGCTTGTGCGTATTAATCTACAACTCTTCAATTCATGTAAGTAACAGACATCGCCGCCGCCCATTTTTCTAGATTCGCTCGCCAACCCCGCAGTCCCGATAAATCGGTACGGGGAATGGGCACGCTTTCGCGGTTCAAACTACGAGACCTTTGCAGAACGCGACATTTTTTCGTCAGGCAATCCCGCTTATAGCGGGACGCGTGTAGCGGGATTAACCGGAGGTCCGCCTATATTTGTGTCATATGACATATGTGTTAAGAGTTTTATGGACTTTGGTCCCATAAGAACAAATAACACCCGGAGGTCATATGATAAACAACAGTTCTACAGATAGGTGGATCCGGCTCGAATGCAAAAGTCTCAGATGTGTCACGGGGAATGGTTTCAGACGGTATGTGAGCTATTAAGGAGAGTCAGCAAGAATTCTACCGATCCTGGGGATAAAATCCTTTTTGCGGGACATGATTTTTGGAACAAAGCACTTATCATCCTTTACCGTTACCCCAAAGCCCTTTTCAATAATCCGCTTATCGCCTTTGACGATTATCTCCTCGCCCTTTTTTTCTACCGGATTCATTATCAGCATGGCCACCATGTCATATGCTTCATCCCGGCAAAGTTTTTCCATCTCCGCCTTGATATCCGGCTCAATGGCCGCAATCTCCTCGTTATCAAGACTCATTATTTGATTAACCCCTATCTTCTTTCCATTAAAATGATAAGTCTTAAAATCCTGAAAAAGGATATCGCGCGGAGTCTTTCCCTTCAGGTTCATGCTCGATGTTAACAATTCCTTTCCGAACGCCGTCAGATCGAGATCAGCAACTCCGGCTAATTTGTGGGCCGTTTCGCGATCTTTTTCGGTAGTAGTGGACAGCGTCAGCAACAGCGTATCAGACAATATCCCTGAAAGCAGTGCGCCGGCAATATCCGGAATCATCTCAATCCGGTGCAGAAATATCTGATTGGCCACTATGGTGCAGGCGCTCCCGATAGGCTCGTTGTAAACAGTAATAGGCCTTATGGTTGAGATATCCCCGACCCGATGATGGTCGATAATTTCTAAGATATCAGCTTCTTCTATACCATTCACGGCCTGAGATATTTCATTGTGATCGACCAGGATAACCTGCTTTTGAATCGGCTCAAGGAGGTCGCTGCGGGTTATAATGCCGATCAGATGATTGTCGTCATCAACAATCATTACGCAGCGGTATTTTGATTCCAGCACCTTTTCCTTTACTTCGTTTATGGTAGATGTCAACTCCACCGTGGGCACAGTCTTCGACATGAGCTGTGACACCGGTATGCATAAATTGATCAGCCTGGCCGTGGCAAAGGTCCGATGAGGTGAACTGATCACTAAGACCTGTTTCTCTCTGGCCAATTGCAAAACTTCTTCACTAACCGGATGATCTCCGGTGATGATAAGAGCCGAGCATCCTGCCTTGATCAGATCCGTTTGCACATCGCTTCTATCTCCCAGAATGGCGATATCACCACGCCTTGTCCTGTTGACAGTGGTTCCTCTCTGCGAGGCGGCAACAAATATCTCACCTTGAAGCGATTTCGTTTTTCCCGTGTTGGCCAGGATTTTTCCGTGCAGGGCAGACATAAAATGGCTCAGGTCGGTAGGATTAGCTGATAAATTCTCTATCTCCAATCGTTCCACGTAATGGACAGCCAGATCCATCTTGTCCACAATGCCGAGAAGTCTGTTTTCCGTATCCACTACAGGAAAGCTTTGAATGTTTCTGTCCTTGATCAGATAGCCGATATCCATCATGGTATGTTCCGGCGAAACAGATATCGGCTTTTCTATATCCATATCCTCCACTGTGGCTGCGACACTGTCTACACGCAGGGGAATCTCCAGATTAAACCTTTCAAGGATAAAGGACGTTTCTTCGTTTAATGCGCCGGCCCGGCAAGGGACATATAACCGGCTTTTATCCAGATGATTCTTGAAATAGGCATACCCTATAGCGGAACAGACCGCATCACTGTCCGGTGCACGGTGCCCGATAACTAATATACGTTTTTTTTTCATAATCCATAGTTATCACCCCTCCCAAACCCTCCCCCCTGAAGGAGGAGGGCAGTGTGGGGGTGTTAAGTAGTTTGTAACCGTTCACGCTTTCTCTTTTTGAGTTCCAAACCTTGTCATACTACAGGTCTTATGATCCATCTTCTTATGACTCAGGACGGGTGCCATGGACAAACTTGTTTGTCCGTGCCCTTTTGTGCTCAATGATGGGAACTGCCGGTACCACGAGAATCTCAAAAATGCACAGGACCGCACTCATTGAAGTACCGGACGGTCTCTCGTTCGTATCGACGCCTCATGCACGGACAAACAAGTTTGTCCATGGCACCCATTAGATGCTGACAGGAGACTATGGTAGATCCTTTTCATGGTACCAAGTACAAAGACGGAGTAGTGGACTGTTGGAGTCGGTACTCCATTACTCCGTGAACGGTTACAGTAGTTTCATCTCTATCATCTTGACATTCTATCCTTTTCATCCGTACTGATACGTCTTAATAAATCAATCAACAGCTCGGCATTAGGGTTTCGATCTTTGATGAATCTACACCTTAAGATGA
>DAOVGD010000131.1 GCA_030672555.1 Desulfobacterales bacterium | reverse complement strand
CATGTTTTTCAATAAGATTCGCCGCCTGGTCCACTATATAGCCTTTTGCTATACCATCCAGTGTAATCTCCATACCTTCACCAAGGAATCTGATTTCATCTTTGTTTATTTTGACCTTATCAAAGCCGATAAGAGCGGTTTTTTCATTTATCTGCTGCAAAGTCGGGGGAGCGCCGGCCTTTTTAAATGTTTCCTTGTAAAGTTTAAGAAGCGGGAGAACTGTAATGTCAAATGCGCCTCCGCTTATATGATTAAAATAGGCAGACTGATGGAGTACTGCTGCCATTTCCGGAGAGATATCATGCAAGACGCCTTTTTTGTTTAGCCGGCTGATCGGAGTGTCAGGATCGTGCCTGTCAAATATCTTGACCGCTTCTTTCATTCGTGCAAAGGCTTTTTCCGGAACCTCTTGGGCCTTATCACGGGATGGATCAAGAATAGTGATATTCACGAGGGTTCCCATAAGGGGCAGCGTTCTGCTTACGCGATGAAGACTGCCGGAAAGTTTCCCCTCGGCTGGTCCGGCTATAAGAGCCGGTGCAGCTATGCCGAAGCCGAGTGCGCCCATCAGCTTGAGACAATCTCTGCGGTCTACAACCTCTTCCATTCTTTTTTTCAAATAACCTTGTTTCATTTTATCTTCTCCCCGCTAGCTTTTTTGAGAAAAATTGTAAAAAAGCAACAATTATTTTGCATACTCCATAACCACTTTATTAGTCAAGCAGATTTTAGCATTTTTGACTGAATCATCCTGGCAATAGCCTCCACCGCCATTGTATAACCTTGTATACCAAAACCTGAAATCTGAGCGGTCGCTACACCGGCTATCATGGACTTGTGGCGAAAAGGCTCTCTTTTATAAATATTGGAAAGGTGTATCTCGATTACAGGCATATCGAGCAGAAGAAGTGCATCACGGATAGCAATGCTCGTGTGGGTATAAGCAGCAGGATTGATAATAAGCCCATGCTTTATTCCGGCAGCCTCCTGGATTTTTTCAACAATAGCCCCTTCATGATTGGACTGAAATGTCTCTACATCAAGCCCCAGTCTTTCCCCAAGCTCTTCCAGTTCTCTGTTAATCTCATCAAGCGTAGCCTTCCCATATATATCAGGCTCTCTTTTCCCAAGCATATTAAGATTAGGACCGTGAATTATCAGCACCTTCCGGAGGTCTTTGCGTTTTTCCATAATTATTTCCTCATCATCTTTGTAACCGTTCATCTAAAACACCTTACTCCAACCGGCACAGGCAAAGGCAAACCGGTCCTTAAATCTGTTGTAGCACACAGCCGCGGCTTCCTGTCCGGTACAGTGGGAGACGGCAATAATGTCCACTGCAGAGTTGTCAAATGCATCCATGGACTTTTCCAGTTGCTGACCGGGCCCCATCATAAAGCCTAAATGCGTGCCTCCGATCACGGCATGAAACTTCTTGTGTCCCGTTCTGGCGCAAAAATGGTTCATGACGTTGACCACCCCGGAATGAGCACATCCAAGCAGGATAACGGGTCCCTGATCCGTTTCGATCAAGAGACTGATATCGTCCAATAGGGGGTCGTCGCTGATCTTCCCCTTATACTTTACCTTGAGCCTTTTGTCCGGGTGTTCAAAGTCCGTCTCTCTGGGTACTTCCCCCGAAAAGAAGATTCCCGGCGCGATTTCGGAAAACTTCCGTATCAAGTTGAATCGGGCCTGCAGTGCGCCTTCCAGATAGTCTTGAGAATATTTGATACCGATGAAAACTCTTTGTTTGCCAGCAGGTGTTTCTAGTTCAGCGTATTTTTTTGAAAAAATGTCCGGATGGGCAATGACCTCGACCCCCCGCGGCGGATACAGCACAGCCGGGAGGCCCCCGGTATGATCATAATGGCCGTGACTGAGAATAACCCTCTTGAGTTGCGCCAGATTGATTCCTAGTACCTGTGCGTTATTGGCGAGGGACATGCCCTGGCCTGTATCAAAAAGGATTTTTTGTCCGTCTTTTTCAATCAGGGCGGAAAAGCCGTGTTCTCCAGTCAACCCCATCGGTCCCCCAGCAGTGTTCTCACACAATACGGTGATCTTTGTCTGTCCCATGTACTTCTCCTTTGGGGTAAATAGGGAACGTTATGTTGTCAGTTGCCGCCTGTTAATGTCAAGAAAGTTCGATAGGTTATTCGGCCTGTTCGTAATAATATTTAGCTTTTTTCATATCGAGAAAATAGGTCTCGTAGATCGTGCCGAGTTGTTTGAACGCCTCTTTTGATTTTGGTCGAATTTTCGTGCATTTCTTGAAACACGCTATTGCCTTTTCAGGGGCCTTTGCCTCTAAGTAGAGTATCCCTAAATTAAAGGAGGCTTCGTAATAATCCGGGTTTAATGAAACAGCCTTTTTAAGATACTCTCGGGCCTCGGTATCATCCCCCTGGGTACGTCGAATTACCCCCAGACAGTAGTAGATTTCAGGGTCGGTTGTATCTGAAGATAGGAGTTTTTCAAACAGGGGGGAGGCCTTTTCGTAATCCTTACGATTGAACAAAGAGAGTGCCAATCGCCGGCCTAAGCGCAAGTCACCCGTAAGGTGAAATCCCTTGCTGAGCGCTGCTTCTCCCTTTTGCGGTTCCTTATTCTTTTCGTATACATCCGCGAGCATCAGAGCGACATCCGCATCTTTGGGGTTGAGTTGGAATGCCCGTCCAAGATAGGCTAATGCCTGAGTCTCCTTTCCCTGTTCTATCAGAACATAGGCCAATCCTTTCAGTCCGTCTCTATTTTTGGGGTCGTGCTTTATCACTTTAAGGTAGGAATGTTGAGCTTTGTCCAATTGCCCGGCATTCAGATAAAGGTAGGCGATCCTTGACCAGAGTGCGGTCCACCCGTAGAGTTTTTCGGTTTCAAAAAAGGCGGCAAGCGCTTCTTTTTCATGTCCTAAGCGTAGTTCCACTTCTCCCAACAAATAGAGCGCGGGTACATTCTGAGGGTACTCGGCAATCGATTTTTTCAATTCCGAGCGGCACTCATTTAATTTACCTTCATTAAACAGTGTTAAGGCTCGGCTGTAGTGCTCAAACGAGGGTGATTTCCATATATCGGCCGATCCAGAACGGACAAAAGCCCCGATAAAGAGTCCGAGGAAGAGGAATAAAATAAGGGCCTTATTTTTAGAGACTTTTGCAAAATGTTCAATTTTGATAATTCTCATGACCTCCTCCGCAGTTCAAAAACAAGATCAACGCGTATTTTCAAGAGTCCTTCCTTAAACGTATCCGGAAAAGGGGGAAACTTGCCCACTTTCTCCACACAGGCAACAGCAGCCTGGTCAAGGACGGGAGAGCCGCTCGAACGAAACGCCTCAGCCTTTCTCGTAAGGTATCCCTGACGGTTGATGGAGAAACCTATCCCCACACTTCCCTCTATACCTGCTCTTCTGGCCGATGCGGGATATCTCTTGGCAGCTTCAAGGAGCCTGCGGATGCGGCTGAAGTAGGTCTCTTTAGCAGAACTGTCCCCACTGGCCGATGCGGATGACGTTGCACTCGTGTGAAAAAGAACAGGGACTGCCTTAGTATGCTGTGCGGGCTCCCACGTTGGTGGTAGATCCCTATGGTTTTGGATTCGAGGTGGCATGGATACACGTTCAACCACCGGCGGCACTGGTTTGATATCAACAGGTCCGGCACGGTAAGGGGTGATCTTTTGTTCAATCAACACCTGGGAAGGGCCTTCCACGGACACGTTTTTAAGAGATATGCAAATGGCGTGGTCATTACGGGGCGCCCTGATCGGAGCCAAAACGGTATCCTGGCTGCGTACACAGAGGAATATTATGTGTACCAGCAAGGAGAGAGCTAAAAAGAGCGGCAACCTGTTGTGTTTTGCTTCCAGCATCTTAGTTTATACAGGGTCAGAAAAAGAAGATAGTTTTTGGATATAGCACATGCTTTAAATAAATCCGAAATTTGGTTAACTGGTTAAGTAGTCGAGTAGTCAAGTGGTTATAGTTCATAGCAAGTTACGCTTGGGTGCACGTTAAGTCCGACTTGACCACCCGACCATTCAACGACTCGACCAAGTCCCGGATTTCGAATTTAAAATCTTATGTTACCAGCACAACATTTTTTAGAACCATTGATTTGCTCAAGAATCCCCATCCCCATGGTCACCTTGGTATTGATGACTAATATGTATGTTTTCTGCGCCGGCCCGTTTGGCTGTGTCCATAATGCGCACGAACAGATCGTAAGCAATGGTCCGATCCCCTCGAAAGATTATCTCTCGCTGGGATGTTGTCTTCATTAGATTGCTGAGACGTTCGGAAAGCTCGTCAAATTCGACAGGGTCACGGTTGAGATAGATTGTTCCGGTTTTGTCTACTGTAACCACAATCTCCTGTTCTTCGGCTGCTTCCTGGTTTTTTGCTTCCGGGAGATTCAGCTTGATCGAAGGTTGCACATAACTGGAGCTGAGAAGAAAAAAGATCAGTAACAAAAAGACGATATCTACCAGCGGGGCAATGCTGAGCGTTATCTGACTCTTTTTTCGCCTTCTAAATTGCATCTACTGTTTCTTCCTTTTCCGGGCTATGCCGTGCCACCCGAAGATGGCCGTGGACCTGCCCAAACCCCAGGAGTTCATTCAACACAGAAGTAAAATAATGCATACGGGACTGGGTCTTATCTACTCGCGCTTCAAAATAATTAAATGCGGCCATGGTGGGAATGGCGATACTCAAGCCTACCGCTGTAGTCAGGAGCGCCTCCCAAATGCCTCCCGCAAGGATTCCAACATCCACCTGGCCCCCTAATGCTTGAACCTGCTTGAAGGCGAGGATCATGCCGGTAACGGTCCCGAGAAGCCCGAGGAGAGGAGAGATGTGGGCAATGGAGGCCAATTTATTTAGGTGATTTTCCAAGTGTTCTAGGGCCACGCTCCCCTCCCGATGGAGAATTTCTTCACGGTCTTCTTTTTTCAGGTGAAGATTTGAGAGATAGACTTCGCCTATACAGGCTAAAGGGCCGCGTGTTTTCCGACAGAGCTCAAGGGCCTCAGCGCTTTTTTTCTCATGGACCAACCGCCTCACGCTCTCCATGAGTTTGACGGCCGGCCCCTGGTTTCGGATAAAATATACCACCCGTTCGCAAATAATAGCCAATGCGGCTATTGAACAAAAAAGCAGCGGCCACATAAAAAATCCGCCTTTTTCAATCAAAAAAAACATGTTAACTCCTGTAAACCAATAAAAAAAGCCACGAACGCGCAGTCTTTTTCTAAAGACAAACAACCTTCGTGGC
>DAOVGD010000094.1 GCA_030672555.1 Desulfobacterales bacterium | reverse complement strand
TACTGCAAAAGCGTGAGAAACGGCCCAAATTCCCGCAAGTTTTCGTCAAATAGGCCTGCTATTCTCCTCAAATTTGCGAAAATTTTGTCTCGTTCTCACTCTTTTTCGTTACGGACATAATTCTCGGACAGCCTCCTAGTTGGGCGAAGGTGAGAATTTTCTATCACCACATATTTCAACGAAACGTTTTGCGTGATGCGCTATGGCACATCAACATCATCACAGGAGAGAAAGCTTATGAATAGTAAAATGACACTGATTTATTGGAAAGGTGAGAAGTTCTGGCTGGGCAAACTTCTCGAGCATCCTGAAATAATGACGCAAGGTGAAACCATTGAAGAACTGGAAGAAAATATCAAGGATGCTTATCTGATGATGGTGATGGAGGATGTGCCCCAGGAACACAAAGTGAAAAAAATAGCGATATGAAACGCAAACAATTCGTTAGTCAGCTTCTCCGTGACGGATGTAAGTTGCTCCGACCAGGCGCCAAGCACGACATTTATGTAAATCCACGTACCGGACAGAAACAGCCCGTACCACGACATACGGAAATTGATAACGTCTTGGCAAAACACATCAGAAAGTACTTGGGCCTGGAATGACAGTCTGCATGGACGAATTTAAGTTCTGCCAAAAAATAGACAGTAAATTGATTTTTGGGGTATAATAAATGAAAATTCGTTTTTACCTTGATAAGGAGACTGGACTTCCCCACATTTACAATCATGAGGTACGGGAAAATGAGGTTGAAGAGGTACTACGGCGGCCCGGCGAGGATCGCCCGGGCAAGGAAAACTCGCGAATTGCTATAGGCCAGACAAGAGCCGGTCGGCATCTCAGAGTGATTTACGTCCCCGATCCCAAGCCCGATAGCGTATTCGTCATCACTGCATATGAATTGGCAGGAAAACCCCTTAAAGCATATCGGCGACGAGGCCGAAGGAGACAAAGAAAATGAAACAGAGTAGGTTTCCAAAAGGATGGGATGAGGACCGCGTCAAGCGCGTTCTTGATCATTACGAGAACCAGAGTGAGGATGAAGCAGTAGCCGAAGATGAGGCTGCTTGGGAAGATACGTCCCAGACTTTCATTGAAGTTCCGAATGAACTTGTTCCCGCTGTGCGTGAGTTGCTTGCCAAGAAGGTGGCTTGATTCTTATTGATCCAGGAAATTAAGAACCTGCGGGCAGAACCTGTCAGTCCACCGGACAGGGGAAGGTAGGGGACGTTATGTAGCGAGTTTCAGTTTGAAGGATGGTATAGAGCAACCATGCCACGCAAAGCACGCATAGATGCCCCTGGTGCACTACACCACGTTATTATACGAGGCATAGAAAAGAAGGCGATTTTTCGGGACAAGCGCGACAAGGACAATTTTGTTGAGCGTCTTGGGAGAGTCCTTTTGGACACATCAACACCGTGCTATGCATGGGCTTTAATGTCAAATCATGTCCATTTGCTTTTGAGAACGGGTTTGGTTCCCATTGCCACCATAATGAGGCGGTTGTTGACGGGCTACGCCCAACAATTCAACAGACGCCATAAGCGCCACGGCCAACTATTCCAAAATCGATATAAATCTATCTTATGCGAGGAGGACCCCTATTTGCTGGAACTGGTGCGTTATATTCATTTGAATCCGGTTCGTGCAGGCCTTGCAAAAGATTTAAGGCAACTGAGGTCATATCGTTATAGTGGGCACGCCGTTATAGTGGACACTATGAGACATGAATGGCAGGACAGAGATTATGTGCTGGGTTTTTTCGGGAAGACTGAAGGGCAAGCCCGAAGGAATTATGTATCTTTTGTTGCTAAGGGGGTGAAACTGGCACGGCGGCCGGACCTGGTGGGAGGCGGCCTGATTCGATCTGCGGGGGGGTGGTCCGCATTAAAAGCCAATCGGCTGGTGGGAATACGGATGAAAGGCGATGAGCGGATTTTGGGCAGTGGTGAGTTTGTTGAAGAGGTCCTGGAAAGGGCAGACGAAGAACTCGAGCAAAGCACTCGTTTACGCAGCCAAGGACTTGATTTGGAAACGTTGGTGGTGAGGGTGGCAGATTATTACAGCATTGACATCAATGACCTTACAACCGGCAGCAGGGAGCGTGCCATAGTAAGAGCTCGATCGGTTTTTTGTTTCCTGGCTGTGAGGAAATTGAAAGTAAGCGGTACAGAGGTTGCTCTCAAGATGAACATTACTCAATCAGCAGTCAGCAAGTCTGTCATTCGGGGGCAATCCATGTTACGTGAAGAAGGCACAGAAGATATCGAAAAGGTCTTGCTTGAATTTGGTAATCATATGAGAAAAAGTATGCCAGAGGTTGTTTGAATCAAAATCAAAAAAGGAGGAACACAAATGTCACAGAAACACAAACCAATTGTAGCCCTTGTAATTGTCGTTTCAGTGGTTCTATTGAGCGCCCTTTCGATCTCCTTTGCAGGTTCAGGGCCGAACATGCAGGAGGGCCTTTGGGAGATCACCACAAAGATGGAAATGCCTGGCATGCCGATGAGTATGCCTGCAATGAAACACACTCAGTGCATCACAAAAGAAAACTTCGTGCCGCAGAGCTCTCAGCCGAACCAGGAGTGCAAAATCACCGAGAATAAGGTGGACGGCGATACAGTGACATGGACCATGGAGTGCGATGCCCCTGAAGGAAAAATAAGAGCAATAGGTGAGATAATATACAATGGAGACAGTTTTAAGGGTACAATCAAGATGACAATGCAAGGCGTGGATATGACGCAGCACTTAAGCGGCCGGCGAATTGGTGATTGCAAGCAGTAGAAATGGGTATGGATCGACACCTTGGGGCAGGAGGGTTGCGTATGGTTTCGATACTATCCAGTGACTTTCAACAGGCAACCGAATGGATTATGGCCATGAAACATGCCCTCAGAGCCCCCGACGCTCTCCACCTTGCCGTTGCAGCGCGGCAGGACGCTGTCTTGACGCTGGATCGAGGTCTTGCCAAGGCCGCGAAGCGGGTAGGGCTTACGACCCGGAAATGAAGTAGTGTCCATTCAGAAATGAGACTGCCTGCCGCTCAGAGCAGGTGGAAGGCGAGGCTGAAGCCGGCGGCGAAATAATCTTAATAGGCTTAGCATGTTGAAGGTAATCAGTGAAGACGAGAAAAATCGGTGGTGCGACAAACGAGAACAATGGGTCCACTGGGAGGTCTGCAGGGACCGGGCTTACCATAAGAATAAGAGAGTGTGCTTGAAGTGTTTCAATGAGTTTTTGCAATTGAAACTCCCTTTATCCATGAAGAAAACTTATGCGAGGAGATAACCGCATAGGAGTTCGAGATGTTGCAAAAAAGAGATATAGCTTACGCAGAGAAGGCTTTAAGAGAAGTGAACGGCGAGATAAAACTCGATTTTCTCTCCGCTGAGCATCCTGCAAATAAGGACTTTGAGAGATTTGTGGAAGAGGTCTCATCCATTGTTAAAAAAATCCGGTTTGAAGTTAAAGAGACAGAGGGAGGACATCTGCCGGCTATTGTTGTTGGCGGTAAGATCTATTATCACGCCATACCGGACAAAACGGAATTCGCTCCCTTTATTGATGCGGTGTCCACTGCTGCACGCAAGATACCTTCTGTTAATAACAAAACCGGAACCGACATCAAGGTTGTTGTAATGCCGGGTTGTATCTACTGCCCTAATGCCGTCCGAAGTGCGGTGGGATTTGCCTTTTCAAACAACGGCGTCAAGGTTTCTATTGTAGATGGAATGATGTTCAAAGAGGCGATAGAAAAGTTTGATATAAAATCTGCTCCGACGACGATTATTAATGAGAAGTTATTCCTTTCAGGGGTAATCCCTGAGGAGGATTTGTCCGAGTGGGTCTCTAAAGCGACGGAAAAGCGCTTTTCAAAAGATGATCTTATTAAGATGATCAAGGATCAGAATGCATATAAGCTGGCTGATATGATGATAGAAGACGGTACAATATCTAAAGAATTTCTCTCTGTATTATGGGATGACAAGTGGCCTTTAAGGCTTGGCGCGATGGTAGTATTG
>DAOVGD010000041.1 GCA_030672555.1 Desulfobacterales bacterium | reverse complement strand
CCTACTGCAAAAGCGTGAGAAACGGCCCAAATTCCCGCAAGTTTTCGTCAAATAGGCCTGCTATTCTCCTCAAATTTGCGAAAATTTTGTCTCGTTCTCACTCTTTTTCGTTACGGACATAATTCTCGGACAGCCTCCTAGTGAGGCAGTAGCCTTTTTGAAGCATCACTTTTGGAACCGCTCAGCATTTTCTATAAGCGCCTGTACCGGTTTTATGCCAAACGGGCTATTTTTTTCAATCGCCTTCAAAACCGACCCCCCACCGGTAAAGAGGTAATACAAGGCATCATCCAAAACAGACAGATAAAGCCCGGGACAAAGGCTTTTAAATTCCTGTAAGGTATCTCCCCCTCCATACAGTTTTACAGCGGTCCGGTTTTTGTCGATCCTACGGTCTAATGCTTCGGAACCTTCTGTAAAATGTGGCGTAAGCCCCATAACAGCATTAACAAATATGGTCTGTGCTGAATTGAGGATTTTATTTACCTCCGGATCTTGAAAGGAACGGGCGTCAACATCGAGAATATATCCATACTCTTTGCCGCTCTCTAAGGTATCAACCGTGATGGTGCGGTACTGTCCCTCAATCTTCCCTTCAAGGGTATCTGACTCAACAATGTAGGGGAGTTCAAGAATTTTCTTGTTTGTTTTGTCACGCTCCACCAGTTTCTTTGCTGCCTCAACATCGGTCTCTGATACACCGGCAATCCGAACATTGAATTTGGCGCACAGATAAGCATTATAAATCACCCCTCCTAAAATAAGCTGATCCACGCTATTGTAAATTTCATTTAGTGGCCCTATCTTGGTATCGTATTTTGCCCCTGCCACTACTGCCACAAAAGGCCTTTCAGGCTCCAGCACTTTACTTAGATTCCTGATCTCCTCCTGCATCAAGAATCCGGCATACGATGGAAGGTGCTTGGTAATGTCGTAGGTAGAGGCATGTGGTTGCCAGGAGCCAAAGGCATCGTTAACATAAACATCAGCCAATCCTGCTAACTGCAATGCAAAATACTCACGTTCAGTACCTGGAGCCTCTTCCCCTTGAAACCACCGTGTATTGGGAAGATAGATCCCGCCTACTTTGTGCTTTTTCAGGTCTTTGATGGCAAGGTTGACGGAGGTATCAATACCGGGAATGCCTTTATCATCGGTGCAGGGGAATTCCGGAATGTGAAATTTAGTATGGAGCTTGCGTTCCAGGTATTTGACAATAGGCGCCACAGATATTGACGCATCGCAGGAGATTGCCCCGGTCTTCTTGTCACGGGGCCGTCCCACATGTGTCATCAAGATAATCCTTCCTCCCCTTTCAACAATGTTGTAAATGGTCCCAAGTGTGCGATCTATCCTGTAAGGATCTATTATAATACCGTTTTTTACCACATTATGGTCCACACGAACCAAGACGACTTTTCCCCGTAAATCAGCAGATTGAAGCAGGGGGAGTTTTTCCATAGATCCGGCTACTCTCATGATACAGCCCTCCATTGCTTTGAGTTGAATCCCATTCTTACCCCGAAGTCATCAAGAAAGCTTGCATCGTTAATTTACAAAATTGTGAACTATAATGAGGCTGTCAAGATGCATGAATTAACGAAGCTTACTATGGAGGTTAAGTTTGGTCTTCCGGTTGTATGTTTGCAAGAAATGTCTTTAAAGCCATACGATCTTCCCGACTCATCTTGATAAATCTGCATCCCATCCCCTTTGGTCTTGTTCCAGGGCTATCGGATACTATTCTGGACCATATAACTTCACAGGCGCCCTTAATGGGATCAGGGGTGCCGGGAATTTCAAGTTTAAAAAGGAATTCTTCCCCCTTTTCCAACGGGTCGTCAGTTCGCACAAAGAGTCCTCGACTGCTTATGTTGTCTAAGTTCGACCTTACAAAAGACTCGTTTTGTTTATATACTATTTTTAAGTCACGAGCCACACGGGGATCGCGATACCTATCAGTGAAAGTGCAGACCGCCTCGGTGGTTTTCATTAGGCGTTGAGCAAGAGCAAGCAAGATCGTCTTGAAATCTCCAGAGAGTTTGTTAAACTCCTCATCTAAGTAGTCTCTATCTATAATCCCTACCGTAACCTCCCCTATAGCGCGTGCTGAAGCGGTACGCTTCATTTGAGTCAGGAAGCTGGTCTCGCCCATAATATCCCCTTCTTCCAGCATATCTATAACAACCCTGCGGCCGTTAATTATCTTAAAGATTTCGACCTTACCGGATAGAAGGGTGTAGATCCAATCTCCTGAACTCCCTTCCTCCATGATAATTGTCCCATCAGGGTAGGTCTCTTCCGAAATTATGTTATACATAAAAACGTTACCTCCCGAGTTTCTTCCCCTGCTTGCGGCCAAGGAACAGATAGATGATTCCGCCAATACAAGGGACAAAAATTACTAATGCGCCCCATAGGGCCTTCCGCTGCATAGAACCGAAATCCTTGTAAGCGATGTCTATAATCGCCCAAAAAGTAGGTATCATGGGTATCAATAAAAGTATAATAATAACAGCATATTTCATAGTAATTATACCACCATCAATCTTTGAATCCAAAAAATTATCCTACAACAGAAAGAACAGGTCCCCCTCTCAGCTTATCGGCAACCGAGAGGATAGTATTAACATAATAAGTGCTCCTGTTATAGGCAAAAAGTACCTTTTCTGCATCCTTACGCGACATGCTGCGTGTCCAGCCGTGCCTTTTTAAAAAATATGCTATACTTGCAATGGCGTCAGGATGCTGAAAGAGATTCACTCTTCCGTCCTTGTCCCCATCGCGACCATACCGTAGTACATTGGAAGGAAGAAACTGAGCAAATCCAAAAGCCCCTGCATAGGACCCCCGCAAAGCAAACGGGTCGATCCCATTGTGAGCTGAATATGTTAAGTACGCCTTTAACTCTTTATACGCCCATTTAGACTTTCGATTAACCCATTTACTGATCCGTTTTTGGGATATCTTAAGCTGTTTCTTTTTTAAAGTAGACAAGAGATAATTTTTATTTCTTTGGTCATCCAACGCAGCTAAGGTAGAGAGGGTATTTAAGATAGACTTATTCCCAGTAACCCTTCCAAGTCGTGTCTCAACCAATAAGATTGCCACAATGATCTCTTTCGGGACAGAGTATTTTTCTTCTACATCTGCAAGAATTCCATTGAACTTTTCAAGGTAACGAGCCGCTTTCTTGATGGCCGAATCTTCTAAGAACTGGCCGTAATTCATTTTAGATTCACGCTGGACAAAATAATAAGAAGCGGTATCCACATCAAAAACAGCATGTGTACTCCCGTATAACGTTTTTATATAGTCCGGCTTGAAGCCATCCTTAATAAGCTGTGCCTGCAACGTGTCAAAATGGTCGGCTGCAGCTATCGGTAGGGCAAAAATAGTTTGAGCAATAATTATACCAAGTACAAAAAGAGTTTTGCGCATGTTTTTATACCAGAATCATGTCTCGTGTTCTCTTGTCAAAAGAAAGTAGATATTTGTAGCCGGCAGACCGAATCATCCTGATTGTTTTTGCAAAATGTCGTCCCACATCTTCCGGCCTGTGTGCATCTGAACCAATGGTAACCGGTATGCCCGCTTCGCATAACCGGGCAAGGATATTGAAGGAAGGATATGGTTCGCGGACCGGGTGATCATAACCGCTTGTGTTAACCTCTACTACATATCCTCTTTTTTTGATCTCAGCAAAAAGTTCTGTTTTATCGCTCATAAATGAACGCAAAGGAGTTTGACCAAATTTTTTGATTACGTCAATGTGACATAAGATATCAAAAAAATCATACTGCATCATATCGAGCAGGGACTCCGCATAAAGCTGCCCAAGTTTTATCAGATCCTCTTCACCATATCTGTCAGCCTGACGGTAGCTTACTATATTCCAATCACCGATAAAATGAACAGATGCTCCGATACAATCAAACGAAAAAGACCCTACAATGTCTTCAATAACGGAGAGCAGCTCCGGATTGAAATCGATTTCCAACCCTACTTTGACCTTGATCTGTGAATGGTATTTTTCCTGAAGCCTGCGGGCCTCGTTATAATAAAATGGGAGCTCTGCATCGGTCATTGAATTCTTCCTGTCATATGGCCGCCTTGTAAAATGATCCAAAAAGCAGATTTCTTGCAATCCGTTGCGAATAGCAGAACAAACGTATGCCTCCATACTCCCTTCAGCGTGTCCGCACAATGCGGTATGTACGTGGTAATCAATCATTAAATTTATTTTATCTAACAAGCTATTACAATACAAGAGGAAAAAAGGACAAATATCTCTTCTTGATCATGGTACGATATAATGGTAATAGAATGTGTCCGTCCAGAAAAGGCATCTTTTGCCCCGATAATATGCGTCAAGACTGATCATCTTGAAGGAGAATGGAACATGGACACAAAAATCACTATTATTGGCGCTGGTAATGTTGGCGCTACCACTGCCCAGCGTGTTGTTGAAAAAGAATTAGCCGATGTTGTGCTTGTTGATATCGTCGAAGGGATACCACAGGGGAAGGCACTTGATCTTATAGAGGCCTCCCCAATTGAAAAACATGACGCCCATCTCATAGGAACCAACAACTATGAAGCTTCGGAAGGATCAGACGTGATTATCATCACGGCGGGTCTCCCCAGGAAACCAGGGATGCGTAGGATTGATCTTCTTCACACCAATGCCGAGATAATGGAGAAAGTTACCCGAGAGGCTGTTCGTTTTTCACCGGACGCAACAATTATTGTTGTAAGCAATCCACTCGATGTTATGTGCCACGTTGCCTTGGAGGTAAGCGGTTTTCCCAGAAACAGAGTGATCGGGATGGCTGGGGTGCTTGATTCAGCCCGATTCCGTTCCTTTATTGCAACGGAACTGAACGTATCCGTGGAAAACACTCAGGCCTTTGTCCTGGGAAGACATGGAAATCATATGATACCTATTCCAAGGTATTCCACAGTATCAGGAATCCCGATTACCGAACTGATTCCATCCGACCGGCTTGAAGCCCTTGTTGAACGTACACGAAATGGCGGCGCAGAAATTGTCAAGCTCTTAAAGCAGGGCAGTGCTTATTATGCACCCGCATCCGCGGCTGTTGAAATGGCAGAAGCTATTATCAAAGACAAAAAGAAGATCCTTCCCTGCGCTGTATATCTTGAAGGAGAATACGGAATCAAAGACGTGTTTGTAGGTGTTCCTGTAAAGCTCGGTATTGACGGCGTAGAAGATATTATTCAGATACAACTTACGCCGGAAGAACAGGATGCCCTTGAAAAATCAGCACAATCTGTCCTCGACCTTCTGGAAGAAATGAAAAAATAACCGTAACTGCTCAGGTCCTTTGCCACAAAGACGCCAAGGCACCAAGATTATGAAATTGTTTTTATTCAGATAATCATTTAAAATTCATACCATTATTCACTTTGTGACTTTGTGTCTTGGTGGTTGAATAATTATGAATAAGTTATACTTGTAATAGAGCAGTTTTTTGTTGACAAAGCCCCCGCGGATTGATAAATGACACGAGGTTTCAAGGTCTTACCCCTATCGTTGATAGGGGATATTTTTTTAGAAAGGGGTGATTCCAATGGATTGTTCAACAATTAAAAAGGGGGCCGAATGTATCTTTATGGGAAAAAACGGTTGTTCCTTTAATGGCGGTTCGTGTCATTCGATCGTCGAAGAATGCAATGGTTGCGGTCGCGCCGTAGAATTTGCAACAGGATGGTTCTGCAGTACATGTCCTGACCCTGCAATAAAGTGGAAAAACAGCAAGTGCAACTTTGCTACCCATGTTAAAAAGGAGAGTCAAAAAGGAACGAACGCAATTAACCCGCTGAAGGCATCTAAAAGGAAGACGCGATAGGAATGCAAAGACCAGCGGGCATTTGTCATTGAGCATTTGTCATTTATCATTGAAAAGCATGAATTGATTCGAGAGCTTAACATAATAGACTAAATTCACGATTGTAGTAATAGAAATCTACAATGAAATGATAGATGACAAATGTAAAATGATAAATGAATCAATTAGAAAGAAAGCTTGTTCAGGGCATCCTCAATTCTATCAAGCCCTTCCTTAATAACCTCCAAGCTTGTCGCATAAGAAAATCTTATGAAGTTATTGGCACCGAACGCAATGCCGGGGACTATTGCTACCTTGGCCTCAGTTAAAAAATATTCGGCCAGGCCGGCAGAATCATTGATTTGCTTTTCACCTTTACGTCCCTTAAAATAGTAGCTAAAATTCGGAAATGTGTAAAAAGCCCCCTGGGGGGTATTGCAAGAGACATTCTTTATCCCGTTCAAACGTCCGACCAGATATTTTCTCCTCTCGTCAAAGGCATCTATCATCTCTTCAATAACATCCTGAGGGCCACGGAGTGCAGCCACTGCTGCTTTTTGCGCAATAGAATTCGGGTTTGAGGTGCTCTGGCTTTGAATTTTGGTCATCCCGGCAATAACTTCGCGGGGACCAGCCACATAACCTATTCGCCAGCCTGTCATGGCGTAGCTTTTAGATACCCCGTTGGCCACGAATATCTTATCTTTCATGCCTTCCACTTGTGCAATATTGGCAAACGTGAGACCATCAAAAAGCAATTTTTCATAAATATCATCAGAGACCACATAAAGATCATGTCTTGAAATAACCTCAGCCAAGCGTTCCAGCTCCTCTATGGTATAAACAGAGCCGGTTGGATTCGATGGGCTGTTTAAGACTAAAAGTTTAGTCCGAGATGTAATAGCTTCTTCCAGAACCGAGGGGGAAAGTTTAAAATTATCAGCTTCATCGGTCTGGACAATAACCGGGGTTGCACCGGCAAGGATTGCAATCGGAGGATAAGAGACCCAATAAGGCGCTGGAATAATGACTTCATCTCCTGGATTCAAAAGTGCCTGCGCTAAGTTGTAGAGAACATGTTTTCCGCCGCAAGAGACCATAACCTCAGGTCGATCATAATCAAGGGCGTTGTCTTTCTTAAATTTTTCGATAATCGCATCTTTTAATTCATCGATACCGCCCACAGCCGTATATCGGGTGAAGCCCTCTTCCATGGCCTGTACGGCAGCGTCTCTTATATGTTTCGGGGTATCAAAATCAGGTTCTCCCACGCCAAAGCTGATCACATTAACCCCTTGGCGTCTTAATTCCTGAGCTTTAGCGTTAATTGCCAGGGTCGGTGAAGGCTTGATACGACTTATCCGTTCTGATAAAGGCATTGTTTTTTCTTCTTTACCTAAAGACGCTTATCCGGGAATTATCCCGATCAACGACAAATATTGTGCCGGCATTATTAATAAATATAAATGATGGGTAGGCCAATCGTCCTTCTCTCCAACCTAACCCTGAAAAGTCAAAGAGGAACCTCCCACTCTTATTAAATACCAAAACCTTGCTCTTGTGCTGATCCACAACATATATCTGTCCCTTTTCGTCAACCGCTAAACTTACTGGGAAGCTAAACTCAGTCTTATCTTTACCTCGTCTTCCAAACTCCAGAATCTTCTTACCCGAACCGTCATATTTTTTTACAATCCCCTCTATCGTGCTTAGGGTATAGATGTTCCCCTGTTTGTCAACTTTGATGTCGCTAATCCTTGTTTTGTTGTCTCTGAGAACTTCTCCTTTGAATTGCAGATTAGGATTAAAAAGGAGAACCCTGGAATTAGCTCTATCTATAATATAGATGTTATCACCAGAATCTATGGCTATGTTGCCCGGATAAAAGGCCTCAGCTTTAGGAACTTTGAAAAAATTTACCTGCTCAATAGACTTCTGCCTGATATTAATCGTTAAAACTCCCCTCCTTGACGGCTCAACTACCAGAAACCTTCCATCGCTAGTCCGTACAAGACTGGTGGGGTGTTTCAGATCGCCTCCCGGTTCAAACGTGGATAGATACTTAAGCTCTGAATCATACGAAAGGATACGGCTGTTTGAAGAATCGGCAATATATAGTCTCTTCTTGTTTTCGTCAAAAAAAACCCCATCAATAAACCCCAAGAAGCCAATCTCTTTATTGCTGGTGAGAGTAGTAATAATATTGATGGCACCCTTCTTGCCGAAGGCATTAAACGGCAATATCAAGATAATCAAAATAACAAAAAGAGACTTTTTTAGCATTATAACTCCTTGTCAATCATCAATCGTCAATCCCTAGATCCCTCAATCTCAATATGACGTATGGCACTGGATACACAATTGTTTCCTTCTGTCAAATCGTAGTTCGAATTCATATTGCGATCCCATTAAATCATGGCAGGTAATACACGTAATATCTCGCTTTGACCTTGGATCCACGGCATCAACTCCTAAAGGATGGGAAAACTTGCCATGCCTTTTGTGACACGCCGTGCATAACGTAAACTCATCGCTCAAGAAAAACAACCTGAAATTTGAACCATGGGGATCGTGGCAATCATTGCATTTCCCCTCTTTTTTCAGCCCTGGGTGTAGATACTTTGTCTTTTTGTCATACATCCGCCATTGTGTATCCTGATGACAGGTAAAACATACTTTTTTTAACGTACCCTTTTTCATGCCGGACTGATCCGAAGCATGGGGGTTATGGCAGTTCGTGCAGAATATACCAGTTTGTACGTGGTTATTAATTTTATCAAAATCTTCAGCCACATTCTTATGACATTGTAAACAAACCATCGCTCCTGTCTTGTTCGTTTCCAAAGGATCCTTGGAGTCTGGTGCATTGTGGCAGGCTGTACATCCCTTTTTGAGAAGTATATGTCGATTCTTTCGTATTAAGTTGTCATGCTTGGATCCATGAGGGTTATGACACGATACACACACCGCCCCTAACACGGGATAATAACGATGCGCTTTTTTGGTTTTATCGCTTTTCATAGCTTTCACGTCATGATGACAGTCAATACAGAGCTTTTTATTGTCCGCTCGTACGAGTGAGGCATTATCAGACCCGTGAGGATCATGACATTTAAGGCACTGGCCTTGCCCTGCAGGAGCATGTAGTTTGCTTCCAATAAAAACGCTCTCAGACTTATGGCAGGCAAAACAGAGATCCTTGCCTTTTGCAACTAACAGATTCCGATCTTTTGAAGCATGAGGATCGTGACATTTTGTGCAATTCCCCTCTTTCACAGGGATATGGGTGAATTTATGCTTAACGGCCTTATCTTTATGGCAGCTTTTGCACAAGGTACCAATCTCTCTTTTTACCAAAAACTTATAATTTGATGTATGGGGATCGTGACAGCTGCCACACTGAAATTTCTTGAACGGCACGTGTGCGTCTTTTAGCTTCATTTCATTTTGCAAGTCATCATGGCACTCAAGGCAATTTTTATAAGACGGCTTAGCCGCTGCTGAGCAAATACCGCCCGTGCCTACAAGGACCGCAGTCAACAATGAAAAAATACGAACATAAAAAAGTCTTTTCTGTCGCCTCATAATAATTGTTACCCCATCTAATTAGTCGAATGGTCAATCAAGCAGCGACCATGGTAAGTCCCCAGTTAAGCGCCTCGTGTGTACTAATTCCCGCCTTCATTAATGACATGCGTCACACTCCCTATTTTCAAAAGGAGTATGCATGACTTGGTGTAACAACCCTCTGTTTGCCGCAGAGTGTGACTCGTGGCAACTGCTGCAATTGGCCTGTTCCACAGAAATTTCGTTATGCGATTCTATCATAGAAGACATCTTTGGCTCGTGGCACCCCTTACAAAGCCCGACACCTTCAGCAACCAATAAGTATTCGATATTCGCATAGTGAGATGTGTGACATTTTAAGCATTCTCCCTCTTTTGCCGGGTCATGTTTGTATTTGTTTTCGCTTAGACCGGACGCAACAGAAGTATGGCAAGAAAGACAAAGATTTCCCAAGGGCCTGTTCAATTGTCCTTTGATTTTGCTGCCATGCGGGTTATGACAGGCAGTACATTCTTCTTCCTTAAAAGGGGTGTGCCGGTAAGTATTCCTTTCAGCAGCAACACTAATACGATAATGACATGTATAGCAGTTTTGTCCTCCTGTCGTTAACAGCTGAAACTGATTATTCCCAGCATGTGCATTATGGCAAGTCAAACATCCTCCTCTTCCAAAAGGTTTGTGCACAACCCCATCTTTTATCTCGTCCAGCATCTGCTGATGACATTTGAAGCATAGCTTTTCTTTTCTTTGTACTAACAAATCGCCTCTTTTAGAGGAATGCGGGTTATGACAAACAGAGCAACTTCCCTTTCTTACAGGCGTATGTACATTAATACGATCAAAAAGCATCTTTTCTTTCTGATGGCAAGAGTAGCATTGCTTAACCTCAGGGAAGTTAAGCTCAAACTTGTAATCAGAGGCATGGGGATTATGACAAACTATACAGGTCCCAACCTTGACAGGAGCATGGACATTAGATTGAGTAAAACGTGAGGTCTCATGGCAAGAATAACATAGAAATTTTCCTTTAGCCTTTAATGCATAAATATTTCTGGATGCATGAGGATCATGGCAGGAAGTACATTGATTTTTTTCTGTTGGTTTATGTATATGCTTTTTTGCGAATTTTTTCTCTAATCCCGCATGACATCCATAGCACATCTGTCCATCAGGTAGCAGCGTTATACCCTTATTATCGGTTGCATGAGGGCTGTGGCAATCGAGGCAACTTCCTCTCCTGACGGGCAAGTGGATATGAGTCTGAACAAATTCCTTTTCCTCTACTTTATGACATTCATAACAAAACCCAGCCCCTTTCTCTTCGATCTTTAAAGAGGCTCCAGGGGAGTCATGGCACGCATTGCACTGATTGTTATCCATTGGGGTGTGGATAAATTCACGGAGCAATTTCTTGTTAGACGACGAATGCGAGGTGTGGCAAGAAACGCACAATGCATCCGCCACATCGTAACCGGAATGCCCTTTGGTAAAGCCCTTCTTTTCAAAATTGTGACATTTCTCGCACACCTTGTTAGCAGAATCGAACAATAGACTTTCATAATTCGACGAATGGGAATCATGACAAATAAGACACCCTTCTTTTGCCAATGGAGCATGCCTGGTTTTTCTTTCAAAGAAATCCTTCTTGTGGCACATAAAACAGAGCTTATCACCTTTTTCTTTCAGTAGGTTGCTATTCATGGATGCATGGGGATTATGGCACCCTACACACTTCTCATCTTTAACGGGTGCATGAACATGTTTAGCCTTGATCATCTTTACGCTGTCTTTGTGACATGTATAACAAAGTTTTCTCTCGTCTACCTTGAGATACACTCCACCGATTACACCATGCGGACGGTGGCACGCCTCACAGTCTCCTTCCAGGACCGGGGAATGTACTACTTTATTCTCCTTGAAAGTTGTTAACTTCTCCTGATGGCATTCCACACATTTTCTCTTTGCAAATCTCGCCCCTGGTTTTTGTATACAAGAAACAATAGCCCAGATGGCAATTACCCCAATTAGCAAAAGATAAAGCCTCGGTCTTATTCTTTTCATATATTCAAGTATCCTCTTGTCTAATAGCAACTTGACGGCATGAAATGTTTAGCGTTGATCCTGTTAGTTCACTCTTACGATGTTTCCCTTGTATATCTTTCCGTTAATTCATTCAACAGTTTTTTATTGATATAAATAGAAGATAGGTTCTTCAATTCCGCCAGATATTCTTGTACCCATTGATTAAACTTTCTTTTTACCACAACTTGCCTCACCTTGCCTACTACACGAGAGAAGTCTTCAGGCTCTCCTCCTCTTCTCCCTTTCAATTTAATTATCTTCAATTTTCTCGCGTCTTGAATAACCTCGCTTACTTCACCAACCGCAAGGGCCTCTATTCCATCTCTCATCTCAGGAGAAAGGCGTCCAAGCGGAATCCACACATTAACTCCAGTACGTGGTGTTTTTAATGACTCTCGTGAAGCCATAAATTCAAAATCTGCCCCCCCTTTCAACTCTTTCAACACCGCCTCCGCAGCGTCAGAGTTCGAAAACACCATTTCGCTAAACCATACTTCGTAGTCTTTTTTAAAATCATCTTTATGAGTCTCGTAATATTCCTTTAATTCTTTTTCAGTAGGAATTGCTCTCGGAAGGATTATCTCTTGCTTAAAAAATTTTATCAACAGATTTTCCTTGTATCCCTCAATATCCTTTTTAAATGAGGAATCATCCATATAATTTCTCCCCAGCGCTTCTTCCTCAACCAATTCATAAGTAATCAAGTGATCTAATATATCTTGATTGATCTTTTTCAACGCTTCCTCGTTGTGCTGATGCCTACCCCCCTGCTTGGATATTGCTTCCTCCATAACATCACAAGCAGTGATCGGCCTCTCATTCACACGGGCTATTATCATATTCGCATCGCAATCTTTTGCCGTAGAATCGAGTGAATAAAGGAGTTCAGTATCAACCCAAATTTTTGCCTTACTTTTCAACTCAGCAAGATAATCGTTTGATCTTTTTGCCTCTTTTTCTTTTAAGAGCTTCTTTTTAATCTTTTTTTTAGCCTTTTCAAACTTCTCCTCCGGAGCAGGTCTTCTCTCGTCCACCGTTATGATATGAAAACCTGTGCCTATTTCCACAATATCACTTATTTCTCCTTCTTTTAATGCAAAGGCTGCCTTATCAAAAGCTCTTTCCATCTTCCCTCTTCTTATAAACCCTAAATCTCCTCCTTGCTCATTTCCCCATTCGGATTTTGCCTTTGCTGTATCAACAAAATTTGCACCGCCCCTTAAAAGCTTCAAGATCTCTTCGGCTTTTTTGCGTTCTTTCGTAACTATCTGCCTAACCTTTATCTCTTCGTAATATGTATTGAAATATTCGCGCAACTCTTCTTCTGTCACACTGATTTTGTCGTCAACCTCTTCTTTTCTCAACCGAATCACAGAACGTATTTTAATATACTTATTAATATCCTCCTGGAAGAGAGGAACTTCATCCAGTTCTACTCTGTAAGCTTCTTGAATTATAAGGCGATCGTTGATCATATCTTCGACAATATCCTGAATATCTATGCTACCTGCCTCTCCCATAGGTTTAAACTGATGAATATTAGTGATCCTTTCTTGCAATGCATCTATGCCGATGTTATATCCATTTACAACTGCAACAATAGACGAATCCTTCGGGAAAACAGAGTAAAGAGCACACCCGGAACCTATAACAGGGACAAAAATCAATACCATCCACGTAATATATTTTTTAAAAGAAATGCCCATCTGATTTAACAACCTCAAAAATAATACATTAATTCAACAATGTCCAAATTTGATGAATTCGTAAAAAGTCTTTGATGAGCTTATTTTGGTCTTATCATCTGTCATTGATCATCGATCATTGGGCATTTATCATTAAAAAATGACAGATGACAAATGTGAAATGATCAATGATAAATGAGAGTCTTATCAAGTGACCAATCAAGCAAATTGAAGACTTTTTACGAATTCGTCAATCATGGAATTGTTTCCATGAGTTCGTCTACTACCTTGCGCGCAAGAGCAGCTACAGAGTTTATCCGGCCATAATCGAGAATTGTTACGTAATCATCTCCCCTTCGCTTGTTTTGGCCTATCCATAATACTGAACAAGATTCCGCATGGACCATTCTGGCATTGACGGAAACAATAGGAACCTTAGCGCCTTGTCCTTTTACCCCCCTGGTGTAGTTTCCAACCCATCCGATAATGACCGCATCAACATTCAATCTCTTCCCGATCAGTTTAATATGGTCAGCCCCTATACCCTTCCTTATGATTATCCTCTCAGCGACAATGAGTTTTCTTACATTCCCCGGTAATTCCACTTTAAGGTCTTTGCGATCGAATAATCCTTCGACAAAGGCCCTGGTAACAACCTTCCCCGCATCTCGCGCATTTGTGTTATTAAAAAAGGGAAGTACAGCTATCCGCTTTACGTGGTATCTTTGAAAATCCTCTTTCAGGAAAGTGTTCGGAGAATTAAGAAAGGAGCAACCCGAAAGGAAAGGCACAAGAATAATAAATATTGAAATCCACCGATCAACCACCACAACAAACACTCATATTTTAAATTCCTTAATAGCTTTCTGAAGTGCTTCAGTTGTATTCCTTATATCCTCTATCGCCTTTGATGAAGCCTCCGTATCAGGACTATCAACAAGATTCGCAATCTTGTCAGAGTAGTCACCTATTCGTTTGATCTTGTCTCGTAGTGCGTCAACCATCGTATTGACATTTTCTGCTAGATTTTTACAGCTGTCCTTTTCCCTGAGCATCAGTTTTTTGCTGAGATCGCCTTCACCGATTTCAATGAGTTCCCGTTCAATTCTATAAATAGGACCTGCAATCGAATGCGGGAAAAACAGAGCGCCTATAAAACCCAAAACAAGACTGATCCCGAAGCCTATCAATATCACAGGGAGGAGAAAGTCTAAGAAGTTATTAGCTTTTACATGAAACTGGCGGTAAGAAGCCCCAACAGTTATATCGCTGTAAAAGTAAAAAACTGTGCCGAATATAATTAGGGCTATGAACAAGGTGATCCATATCTTTACCAACATGCTAAACTGCATCTTCTTCTTGATAGAGAAATTGAAGTATCTTGATCTCCTCTTCTCTTGAGCCCTATCCGAATCAGACATAATCTTTCCTTTCCAGAGGAGACGTTTGCAAAATTGAACGTTTTGCAAATGTCTCCAGAAATGTCATCTTTATTCACCCTCACCCCAACCCTCCCATTTCAGCCGTCTTAGCTAAGGCTACTATGGCGAAGTCGGTCAAGGGAGAGGGAGTGACTAATAATTATCGTGACAGGAATTGCAGATTTCCCTACTTACTTTTTTTCGAGCAAAATATCGGAGGTTGCTTCCATGCCCCTCATGGCAGGTGACACAGGTAATAATACCACCTTCCAATGTTGGTAAGTCTTCGGGTATATTTGTCCCCCCATTTTTTGGCGATACACCTACCGGATGACTAACTCCCAATATATCAGGAGGATGACATTCGTAACAAAGATCTATACACAACTCTTTTCCAGTCCGAAACTCCGGCTTATGCAACTTACGTTTTTCGCCGGACGAACCGTCGTCTTGGCCGGAATAAGATAAGAGTCCGGAGATATCCGCGTCTTTCACCTTCAGATATTCAACAGTAACTTTTGCGGGCTTTGTTGTTTCAATATGCAATCCAAGAGCAGCATCCAAAATAAAGAGATCGGACCTCTTTAACGCAAGGCTTACGATTAGTTCGCTTTCTGTTGTCTGGGTATCAGCGGGAAAACCAGAGAGTACTTTTGATGTATCAAAAACAAAATCTTTAGAAACAGATCGGTTTTCGAGGAGATCACGGGATATTACTCGATAATGGTAAACCTTCCCCTTTTCAAGCCCTGAAAGGGTTATCTCATGATGTGCTTTCAAGGTTTCATCCAGTGCGGTACGACTTCCATATTGAGGAGAAAGGCCATATTCGACACTTCCGGTAGCAGGTTCATCAGTATTCCAGAAAATGATGGACTCAAGAAAAATTCTCTTTACCACCGGACCGTTCCTAACAGCTGATATCACTGGGGGTGTCCGGTCTTCTGTTTTTACATTACTAACTCTTGACGGTATAATATCTCTTAATTCTGTTATTATTTGATCGCCCGACATATCACGGGATATGATCTTCATATCATAGACCGCATCCCTGTCGAGTCCCTGTAACAAAAGAGTATGCTCTGACAAATAATCCGGACGGCTCACAAGTTCAGGTCTTACGAGTATCTTCCCCCATGAGCCATCACTCCCCTCCTCACCTTGTGCCCTTATATGGCATTTCTCACACTTCTTATTCTGAAAAGGGGGATGGAGGTAAAATAGGTTAGCATCCTTCTTATATATCTCCTCATGACACGAAATACATGTTTTTTCCTTTTTTATGCCAAATGCCAACGCCAATGGACCACAAGATATCATCCAGGCGATAATGCCACCTAAAAACAATATGATGCTGATAACCACAATGCTATTATTAGAAATCCTCAAGCCACTGTTCCTCTTTTTTCTTTACCGGGGTCTTGGTTTCTTTAGGGGCCTGCACTTTCATAGGCTGCTTTTCTAAGACTGACAAATTCCCTGCCGCATCTCGGATTGCAAGTGAATAGGTAAAAACATCTTTTTGGAGATTAGCACTTTTTTTTTTACCGTGCAACTTAAAGTCGGCGGCAAACTTAGCTTCCCATTAAATGTACCTATGATCTCTTCATCCTGGTCATATATGGTGATATCCCATTCTAAAATATCGCTAGCCTCCGTACTTTTTACATTAAACGTAACAACCCGACCCTCTATTTCACCCGGAATAATTTCAACTGCTGGAAAAGTCCTGTCAACCGTGACCATTACTTTGTCTGTGGCAGCCTCATGGTCTGCCTGGTCCTCTATAATCAATTGCGCAAAATAGGTTCCATCGTTAACCGGCTTAAAAGCGTTGTTTTCACCTCTCCAAATCAACCCCCTTGGCAATCCTTCCCTCCCTTCGGCAGATCGGACAAGTTCCCCGTGTTTGTCCCTGACCTCAAATCTCCATCCTTTCAGACTTTCCGTTCTCAGCAATGCAGGGGAAAACAAAACATAATCATTGACTCCATCATTGTTAGGAGAGATCAGAATGGTATGAGATGCAATGGTAACGACAGGAGGAGTATTATCAACAACCAGACTTGCCAGGGCATCCAACAAAAATACCTTATTAGGCTTCCCGGCGACATATAGCTTTAAAGTGTATACCCCTTCAGTACGAGGAGAGATAAAAGACCCTGAGTACCACTTGTCTCCATCAAAAGAAAGAGCAATATCTTTATCCTGAACAATGGCATTCATATATGTCGGCATTTCGGCGAGCTCCCTGACTTCTATCATCAACCCAACCGAACTCCTCCCTTTTGCCACTTTCGGATAAAAACTCGCCTGTACAATTTCAAAAGGGGCCATCCCGCTGTTACTTTCTTTCTCCTCTTCAAAGACCTCCGGCATATCTTTTAAAAGATCCTCTATAGCAATCTCTACCAATTTCTTTAGGGATCTTATCTTCCCAATTCCGAGCAATGTCGCAAAATCATTTCCTGAATATGAAACTGAATTGACCCACATTATAGACGAATCAAGCGTATTCACCATTTGAGCGCTCACGTCCACCTTGGGGTTATTCCCTCCGGACAGTAAGTTAATGGAACCCATAATTAAAGCATCCACGTCCAATGTCCTGCCCAATTCCCGAACAATTGCTTTATTCACCCCGCTGGTGCGGCGAACTCTCCTCTTAACAAAAAATTGCTCTAATGTGTCTTGAGAAATTATCTTAAAGCTTTTCCCCTGAAACCAGTCATAAATAGCTTGAGTAAAGTCCAAAGGAAGGTCTTCACCTGAAAGATTATCAAAGGGGATAACAGCGATTGTTGTTATTCTCCTCGCATCTTCCGCCCAGGAACTCTGTACACCCAAGCTGAACAAAGCAATAAGCACTATGACATGTATATATTTCATATATCGAAAATTGATGGTTTAGTAAAAAGTCTTCAAAATTAGCCTACCCAAACAGCGTATCAAATATCTCCTCAACTACCTCTCTGCAAAGATCATCAGGGCTCTCCTTTTGTATGCCAAACAATTGATCAAGGATGTTGGTGCCTTTTACGTTGTGGGTTGCTTCCCAAAGGATTGCATATGAGTTTACGTCGACTAATTTCAAAGAAAGAGCAACTTCCGGAATCGAACTACCGCCAGCTCGTGAGACTCCGTATGTCATGACTGAACCAAGAATCATTGCTTCTATATTAAGACGTTTTCCAGCTCTTGCTGCAATATGTTTGCTGACCTGACCGTCCGGTTTCAGGCCTTCCTCTCTTAAAACTTTTTCCACCTCTCCGAACTCAACCACATCAAACATACCGCGTCTTAGTACTTCAGTAGCTACAACATTCATCACCTTACCACCGGCAAATTTATCGTTTGTAAGGTTAATGATAGGTGCAATCGCCACCCTCTTAATATAAGTGAAATCAGCCGAAGGATGAATATAGCTCATGGGCCCCTTGCAACCCAAAAGTAAAAGAAGAAACAAGGTGGTAATAACGCAACCGTAAGCCTGAATAGAATGTATCCTATTATTTTGTATTGTACTGTTATCGTGTTTCGCCATGACCTTATCCTTCCAAATCTATTAACCCCGTTAATTTACAAACTTCAACTCCATCAATTTATGAAGTTTGTGAACTAACGGAGCGAGGTTTCATGATAAACGAAAATTTTGTGCATTAACGGGGTTAAAATTTCGCAGACAGCAGACTTGTGAACGTCTGGGTCTTTGTAACAGTATCAGCCTTCTGGCGACTCCAGTCATATCCGAACCTGAGGAAAAATATCTTACTCAGATTCCACGTCAAATCAGAAGAATAACTGTTTGTGTCCTGAGAATTCCTATTTACAGAATAATTCATATTAAGCCGTATCTTTTCGGTCATAATCCAGTCAATATTATATTGATTTAACGTGGAACCCTCTCCTTCTTTGTCTCTATCCCTTTCATAAGACCATCTAAAATAAAAATTACGCGCTGGGCGGTAGTAGACGTCTGTCCTTATTCTATCATTCCGGTCAGAAGTTTCCGTACCGTCGCTATTGTCTGTATCCGTCCAATTTGTAGTATACCTAATTTCTGTTGTCAATGTTTTGGTCAGCTCCAAGCGGAGATCAGAATCAATCGACCTTGTAAACGTTTCTGTATCATTTACAAGATTCTCCGTATAGTTAAGATTCCCATCCATGCTCAAATCAACGCCCTCGCGCAATTTTGCAACAATATGGAGCAGCGAGTAAGTCGTTCTCGATTGTGTCTTAGATTTTTCCTTCGGTACCGAGTGGTTAAAGGAAAGACTTGCACTAAGCGTATCAAGAGGAGAGGAATCAAAATGGAGGGAATACGTGTCTGTGGACCTTCTATCGCTTTCTGTATCATATTCTAATCTTTTCTGATACTGGGCCCATGTCTTTAGATATCTGTGCAGTTCCGCATCCGCGCGGGCGCTGATATTATGAGTAGATCGTCTTGTTTTGCTCGAATCCGGATCGGTCTCGGTTTCG
>DAOVGD010000108.1 GCA_030672555.1 Desulfobacterales bacterium | reverse complement strand
CGGTCTCGACCAAAACCTGGCAGGCTACTACATCAGAAGAATGGTTTTCCCGTATAACCACTCTCAGACCATTTTTAAGCACTACAAACAGATCTGTTTCTTTTGATGGAAGAACTCGCTCTATGTGAGGGTCTTCAATAACATTGGGAGATACATCGGCAAAGGAGGTGGGGGCAGAAATGACAAGACTACACACTCCGATTATCCCAAGCAGAAAAAACAGACGTAGCTTCGAAATTATTTTCTGTATCAACTTATTATACCACACTCCCCCAATCCCTAAATCTTCTATCCTCTGTCCTCTGACATCTGACTTCTGTCCTCTGACTTCTGTCCTCTGTTCTCTGACATCTGACTTCTGTCCTCTGACTTCTGTCCTCTGATTGATCACAATCTCTCTTTTATATTTTTTACTATCTCGTTATAAGCCTCCGAGATAGGGGAGGACTCCTCCTTAGCCATGATCGGTGTGCCGTCATCGCAGGCAATTACCATGGCCGGATCAAAGGGTATGGTTCCCAAGAATGGAACAGACATTGCCTCGGCGGTTGCCTTGCCTCCGCCTTTTTTAAACAGAGCTATCTCTTTTCCGCAATGAGGGCATGGGAATGGCCCCATATTCTCAATCAAGCCCAACACATTCATATTTACCTGCTTGCAAAAATTGATCGATCTCCGAACGTCTGCCAATGCCACTTCCTGAGGCGTTGTCACTATAACAGCACACGCGTCCGGGATTGTTTGGGCCACGGTAAGTGGCTCGTCGCCTGTTCCCGGAGGTGAATCTACAAGCAGAAAATCGCGGTCATCCCACCTCACATCGGAAATGAACTGCCGGATCACACCGATCTTAAGCGGGCCGCGCCATATCGTGGCCGAATCATCGCCCTCCGGCATCAATGAAGCTATGGAAACAACACCCAGATTTTCGGAATAGGGCTTTGGTATGATAACCTTTCCTTTAGTATCTATCATGCCGGAAAGTCCTAATATTCTAGGTATGCTTGGGCCGTGAAGATCAACATCCATCAGGCCGACTTTCTTCCCTTCCTTGGCAAAGGCAACCGCAAGGTTGGCAGCAACACTGCTCTTTCCCACTCCTCCCTTGCCACTCATAATCATGAGCTTATGTTTGATCCGTTCCAAAGAACTTTCGATCATCTTGTCTTGCATTCTATGCACTATCTCAGCACTGCCCCCTGAACTGCATTTCTGCCCTTCGGCAGCACGTGATGGGTTAGTAGTTTGTTCAGCCATCTCAAAAATCTCCTTTCGCGTTTATTAAGAACAACAACTTAGCTTTCGCTAGTTTTAAATGGTCAAATCTAATTTAATAGCCGAAAATGGTGGGCAATGCCCACCCTACAAAAGATTAGCCATTTCAGAGTGTTATTTGCAACACTGTAGGGTGGGCATTGCCCACCGTTAAATGGCTAAAAGAAAGTCAGTCGGGTTTTGCGAGTAATAACCCAAAAATCCAACGGGAGACACATTACCTACCTATCGCGTGTATTTCGAGCCAGACACAAGATATAGTGTGTATTTAATTCGAAGAACACAATAAAAACTATCGAAACGTAAGTAACAACTTAAGATAAGGATTTTTAAAAAAATTGCAACATTAAAAATTTATTTTGGAAACAGGCAATACTGTATTCTTGTAGATCTCTCCCCCATTTTTGAACTTTCTCCGATTACTTTGAGCTTTTGAAAGTCTTTCAATAAAAAAAGGCTCCAATACCTGTTGCGGTGCAACAGCTCCGGCCAATTGCATAGCCCGTGCCGCATACAGTAAGTTTTGTACAGTTTCGATGCCGGATATATCAGAAAAAAACCATCCGCAACTGGTAAACATGTACAGGCCAAACCGCTGCATCTCCAAGGCATGTAGGGCAACCATCAGTTCATTCGCTGTAAGGGATTTACATGCATGCCGATCAAAAAAATCATGTAAACGTTCGGGTGACAGTGGATCAATAAAAATATCGCAGTAATGATTGCGTGCATCCCAGGGATCTCTTAAGAGTTTGTCAGTAGCCCTCTCAAATATATCGTCTAAGCTATCTTTAAGCCAATTCAGTGTTTCACGCAAAGGTGCACGCCATCTCTGATGCCATCCCGGCTTTCCTCCGCTTGAACATCCGCAATCTTCGCACCAACGCCCCACACCGTGAGCGCAGCTCCATGAACTATTTTCGATTATCGCAACTTCAGTGTCAGGTGGATACATCTCTAAGTAGGCGCCGTGGTTAATCAACTCCCATCTCCTGCTGCCCCTGATTTTGTCAAGTACATACGCAAGCGCCTTCTCACCATATCTGTAATGATGTCCGTATGTCTCACCATCTGTGGCTAATGTTATAATCTGGTTCCATGGACGTCTTTTGTTAAATCTTTCTTTTATACGCTTTAAAAACCGCTCGCCATCATTAAGGATCTTCTCAAAGGCCACTGCCCCTGAAATAGACATATCGTAGAAAAACAATACCATCTTTTTATTGTTTGGAAGGTTGCAAACGTATGGTTTGGAAGGATCGATACGGCCATCTGAGACATCTCTCCAGTCACTTTGACCAAGGGGCCTAACAGAGTTTGCCTGCTTGGGCGAAAGTATCGTAAAACAGATTCCATAGTCAGCCATCACGCATAGTGTTTCTGTGTCAACTGCTGTCTCTGCGAGCCACATGCCTTCAGGTTTTCGACCAAAATGCTTCTTAAAATCCTTGATACCCCATGCCACCTGTGTCTCCTTATCCCGGGCCGATGCAAGCGGCATAATAATATGATTGTATATCTGAGCAATGGCATTGCCATGGCCGCCAAGCCGTTTCGCGCTCTTGTTGTCCGATTCAACAATGCACTCATAAACTTCCGGCACATGCTCTGATATCCATCCAAGGAGGGTTGGGCCAAAATTAAAGCCTATCCACTCATAGTTGTTAAAATATTTTACTACACCTTTTTTTTCATTTAAAAGTTCGGCATTCATGTTGGGGCGGTAACATTCATGTAAGATACGCTCATTCCAGTCATGATATGGAAATGCCGATAACTGTCGGTCTATCCTCCCGGTCCAGGGATTTTCCCGAGGAGGCTGATAAAAGTGTCCATGAATCCAGACATACTGTTTCATATCAAATACTCCGTTTAGATTTTTTATCAAAATTGAAGACTTTTTACGAAACCATCAATTTTGTCTTGAAGAAAGTTGACACCTAATTAGTTTTAAATTATAAAAACATAAATATAAAGTAGTTCTCAAGGCAAGAAGCAAGAGTTACACAAATATTTTCGTACAAAGGAACGATCTTATGTCCTCTTTTAATTTGATACTGATTGCCGAACCAGGAGAAAGAAGAAAACGCTATTTAAAAGAGCTTCAAAAATTTAATGCTGTAATAGACTGCGTGCAAGGACCAAACGAAGTTTTCCAGAAGTGCCGCAGGAAAAAGTATTCGGGGATACTCGTCGATCTCAAAACGATGATAAGAACTTCTGACTCCAAAAAACAGCTTATTGATAAACTTAGTATAAGATTACCAGCAATTCGACTGCGTATCAATCCTTCAACTAATTCTGTTGTCGGTCTCTTTCCGGGACAAGATGTTCCAGGTGACGATTCGTTACAGGTCTTTATTGCAAAATGCAAGGAGCTTAAGCCATCCAGAATTCGGATCGACCGGCGAATAAACAAAATTTTAAATGTCATAATATTTCAGGATAATGAATTTGACGAAGAAAAAGGAATTCGTGCTAACATAATCGATATTTCATTCCGGGGATGCTTTATTAATACACTACATCCGCTCAACAGCAACGAGAGGATTTGGATACGGATAAAAGAGTTAGAAGACACTTCGCCGATCCAATGTGAAATCCGATGGGTCCAGCATTGGGGTGAACAGGACCGTTTGCCGGGTGTCGGGGCACTCTTTACCCAGATTAAAGATGAACAGCTCAAAGATCTACAACAGTATGTCTCAGCGCTAAGTATTAGTGATATGGAGCTGCAATAAAGAGCAGGGCTCATCTGACCACTTGTTTTTCTCCTCACAACTTTATCTATTGCCTCTATTTCTACCCTTTTTTAAAAGCCATCAAAAAAGTTTTAGGTAACCCCATTCAGGTCATCTTTTTCTGAATTTTTTAAACTTTTTTACATCTCAAACCGATAAAAATCTTATAAATATTCTTGTTAATCTTGACGGCTTTGTAAAAAGTCTTCAACCTTAAATCTATATACAGGAGACTCTGTTGTGTCAAAACCAGTATTTATTGTTGAATCTGCATCTAAAGAAGCAAGTATTCGCGATCAGTGGGATGAAGAATTAATAACACTTATTGTAGATTCAGTCCCTATCAAAATTTCACCGCAGCCAAATGATACGGATAACACAAAAGCAACCTTTTCTTTCACACCCCTTCCGTCTTCCCAGGAATTTATTGATAAACTTCTTTCTCTTGCAAATAACGATATATATCTTGCTTTTGATGCTAATCAACGAGGAGAATACTGGTCGTGGATGATCAGCGAATTTATCCATACAAAAACAGAAGGAAAGAATAAACTAAAACGACTTCGTCTTAACGAGCTGACAAAGGATAATATTCGAAAGAATTTAGAATCACCGGGCGATATACAGGACAATGAGGCCTTAGCCTTTCAGGTCAAGACCATATTCGACCATTTCTTTTCCAAGCATCTTGAACGGCTCATCGGAACAAAAATTGGGATCCAGGGGCTTCCCATTGATATTACCACAATTACTATCATCCTTTTCCTGAGCGAACGGGAAAACGAAATAAAGGACTTTTCTCCAAAAAATAAATGGCAAATTAGAGCCCAGTTCGCGGCGCTCAATGGTAATATTACAGCTACATTGAAGGCTGCCGATGGAATCACTAAAGACGGTCTGATAAAAAATAAGGACGATGTTAAAACCATACTTTCCCTGTTGAAACAAAACACTTTTTCGGTCAAATCGGTCAGCCAGGTCCCCTGGACCTTTTATCCTCCCAAGCCGTTTAACACGCTCGATCTTATCCAAGAAGCATATCTACTGTTAGGGATGGACCCTGAGAAGACCTCGGAATTGGCCAAACAACTCTTTTATGGTGCAACGATCAACGGTAAACACCAAGGCCTCATATCTTTTTATTCTACTCTGGAAAACGATCTGCCGGAAAATCTCATTGCATCACTGCGACAATCTATTGTTACAACAAAAGGAGAGTCGGCATTGGGCACGGCGCCGGACTCTATCTTAAGCGACCAGCTACCTGTTGTGCCGATCTTCCCTGATCTTATCCCGGAAGAGTTGGGAACAACTCTTCCAAAAGAGGTGATAGATCTTTATGAACTCATACGCAGCCGAGCATTAGCCAGTCAGATGATGCCGGCAAAGGGTGAAAAGATAGAGGTAACTTTTCAGGGAGAAGACGGGTGTATATTGGTGACCGAAGCAACTGTGATTAAAGAGCAAGGATACATGGGAATGTATCAGGGAATGCTTGAAAACAAGTTGTTGGCCCCCTCCCCTTTGGTAGGTCTAAAAGAAGGATTAAAACTTAAGGCCGCAAAAATTATTCCTCAACGAACAAGTGGTATCGACCCCGAATATTATACGATGGAAACCCTCTTTTCTGATATGGCGGAAATGGGATTTGACATGAACGATGATGTCATAACCATTTTGAAAGATATGTTACAAAAAGGTTACCTGGAAATATCAGAAGAAGGAAATATCAGACCATTAGAAAACTCCATAAAAGTAGTAAATGTACTCGACCGCGCCTTTCCAAAGATGAGCGGATTAAACCTGGTTGCCTACATAGTTCAGACGATGGACGAGGCCATTTCCGGGCGCAAGGGCTTGATGTGGGCCGTAGAACAGTTTAATCAAACCCTTAACATGCACGGCAGCGTCTTAGTGAAATCAAAGGCCCCTGAGGAGCCTGAAGAAGTTGTAAGTGAAAAATTAAAAGTGAAAAGTGAAAAGATGACAGAAGCAGATGAGAGGACTGAAGAAGTAGCTGAGACCGCAGCCTCAGACCAACCGGATGAAACCAGTATTGACAAAGAAATCAAAGAACCTTCCTCGGAAGAAGAAGAGCTAAAGGCAGAAACTCCGGAAGAAAAAGATGCCGATGCACAAGAACCTCAAATATGCCCCAAATGCGGCTCAGCATTGAATCTCAAAGTCGGGCGGTTCGGACCATTTTATGGCTGTTCAGCGTTCCCGAAATGTCGTTTTACCAAGAACGCAAAGGATGCAACGGTTCAGATTGAGGCCGAGGAAAGGACTTGCGCAGAATGTGGCAAGGCTATGCAAGTAAAGCGAGGCAGGTTTGGATTGTTTTGGGCATGCACCGGTTATCCCCAGTGTCATCATACCGAACCGTACGGAGAAAAAGAGACTTTGGATATGGATTGCCCTGTATGTAACAATGGTAAGATACGGAGTAAACATACGAAAATCGGAAAAAGATTTTATGTGTGCTCAGACAAAGAGTGCGAATTCATCGCATGGTCGCAGCCCCATGCTATACAGTGTCCGGCATGTGGACATCCTTTCTTAATAGAAAAGAAAAATGCAAGAGGATCAGTCTCTCTTAAGTGTCCCCAATCGAGTTGCAAACATCAGCAATCCCCGCCCAAAGAAGTGGCACAAAAAATCGCAAAAAGAGAAGGCTCTAAAGCAGGTACCCGTGGAAAAGGGATGCGCCCCCGATCTAAGAAAAAGAGAACTAAACGATCATCTAAAAAATGACATCAAAACCTTGCTATACTTTCGGCAAAAGTCGGATCCCGGAGTACTCTTTTGGCAAATTTTAGGTATTTTGTCACGATCGCTCTAATAGCAAGTTGCAATGCGTAAGGCTTGATAGGCTTCTCTAATAAAGAGGTAATGTCCGAAGCCACACACATGTTTACCACATCATCACTGGCATTGCCGGTAATGATGATCGTGTCTTCATGAGCCATGGGGTATTTGTCCGCAATGGTATCAAGAAAAAAGAAGCCACTTTTTCCGCCCAGAAATACATCTAATACGAAAATAGCAACTTCGGTGTCACGATTTCGACAATATGTTGTCGCCTCATCGGCATCTGTAAATGCAAAAACATCACCCCACGTATAGAACTTTTTGACAATCTCTGAAACCACCTCGCATATCGCTGGATCGTCATCTACGATAATAACGTCCAACCCGTCGGCCATACTATCCCTCCTTTCATTTATAGTTCTTAAGAAAATATTTTGGGCAAAGTAACGGCTCAAATTCGAAAAAAAGGGTAAATTCGAATATCGATTTTCGGATTTATTCAAGCTATGTGCTATCCAAAAACCAAGATCTTTTTCTGAAAGTTTATAGCCTTTATACTACTCACTGATATGATTGTAGATATTTAAATAATGCTCTCCGGGATAATTCCAGGAATAGTCGCATCGCATACCATTTGCCATCAATTCCTGAAAATATCGCGGATGACTGTACCACATACCGACGGCTCTATGCAAGGCAGATTCTAATCCTTCGTTACTAAAGTCGTTAAACACATAACCGTTGCGTTCTTGATACGGTTTCCAGGCATAATCTGTGTCAAAAACAGTACTTGCCAATCCGCCGGTGTTACGGACGATGGGAACTGTTCCATACTTCATAGCGATCATCTGTGTAAGACCGCACGGCTCAAAAGCGCTTGGGATAACGATCATGTCTGCGCCTGCGTAAATCATATGGGCCAACTCTTCGTTGTATCCGATTTCAAGGTGGCAATCCGGATTATCATTCAAAAGATGTTTTAGCTCCCAAAATTCATTATTGATATCTCGATCAGGACTCGAGCCCAACAAGACAACCTGGCATCCGTTTGCCAGGGAATAAAAGATAGCATGTCGTATTAATTCAACCCCTTTTTGATGATCTAAGCGACTGATAACAGAAACAATCGGTTTAAAGCCATCACTAAGCCATAATCTATGACGGAGGGCCTCTTTATTTTTATACTTATCTTCTATGGTATCGATTGAGTAGCGGCATGCGATATGTTGGTCGATTTTGGGGTTCCATACATTATAATCAACACCGTTCAAAACCCCTCCAAATTTCAGACCATGTACATAAAGGGTATGTTGAAGTCCGCAGCCAAGATCCGAATGCTTTATTTCGTCCGCATATTTGGGAGAAACGGTTGTGACGAAATTGGAATAGACAATTCCGCCTTTCATGAGGTTGACGGCGCTGGGGTTGAAGTTATCTTGAAGTCTGTCCTGGTTCATATAGTGTGTGGGATTGAGACCGACTTGCCGAAGAACATGTTCACCGGTGACACCCTGGTGTCTTAAATTGTGCAGAGTATAGCAGACCCTGGGATGGGTCATCCCAGAATACTTGTATATCTCATAGAGGAGTACAGGGACCAGCCCCGTCTGCCAATCATGGCATTGGATAATCTCCGGATGTTTGTTTGTCTTCAGCATGAACTCCAGCGCCGCCTTACAAAAGAACGCAAACCGCTCCGGATCATCATGATGTCCGTAAAATACACCTCTGTTAAAGAAGTTCTTGGAAGAATGGTCGTCAATAAAAAAACATTTCAAGCCGTCCACAAAGCCAAAATAGACGTCGCAGTGAAACCATTGGTCATGGTAGGGAACCCAGAGATCACTGTATGTCTTCTGTAACCCCCAAATTTGATCATACCGCATGCAATCATACTTGGGGAGGATAATCTCCACATCATTCCCCCGCAACTGGAGTTCACGGGAGAGCCCCTGAACAACATCTCCCAGACCACCAACCTTTGCAACCGGCGCACACTCCGGAGTAATCAT
>DAOVGD010000038.1 GCA_030672555.1 Desulfobacterales bacterium | reverse complement strand
CAGCCTTATAGCAGTGCGTGCGGCATCGATAGCGGTATTGCCGCCCCCGATCACAATCACCTTGTTTCCGAGTTCCACCTTTTTGCCGCGAGAGACGTCGGTTAAAAATGTGGTCCCTTCCAGGACTCCGTTTAAATCTTCTCCGGGTACACGCATTTTGCGGGCGCCCCAGCACCCTATGCCGAGAAATACAGCGCCATAGCCATCTGCCAGGAGACTTTCGCATGTAAAATCTTTTCCCATGATGATATTAGTCTTTGCCTCAATCCCTAATTGGAGGATCGATTCTATTTCAAGGTCGAGTATATGATTAGGAAGCCGATATGTGGGGATGCCGTAGCGCAATTGCCCTCCCAGCTCGGGCATTGCCTCAAATATAGTTACTTCATGTCCCATCTGCCGGAGATAGTATGCCGCTGAAAGCCCGGCTGGTCCGCCGCCCACCACAGCAACGCGATAACCCGAAGGTTCGGGAAGGCATACAATCAATTTCTTATAATTGTTTCGTTCATAATCGCCGAGGAAACGCTTTGAAAAGTTGATACAGACCGGCTCATCAACACATTGGCGGCGACACTCGGTCTCGCAGGGGTGGGGACACACCCGTCCGATAACGAGCGGCATAGGGCACCGTTCTTTCACGAGTCGCAATGCTTCTAAATACTGACCGTTGGCAAGCAGGGCAAGATATCCCTGAATGTCGACGTTGGCAGGGCAGGTGAGGTGACACGGAGCCACACAATCCCCGTAGTGTTTTGAGAGGATCAGTTCCAACCTGTTGCGGCGTGCCTGGCGAACCCGTTCGGAATTGGTATGGACAACCATCCCTTCCTTGACCTTATTAATGCAAGATATGGCAAGGCGGTCCTTCCCATCGATCTCTACCACGCAGATGCGGCAGCGGCCCAGAGGCTTCAGATGCTCTTGAAAGCAGAAAGTGGGGATCGTGATACCGGCCTCCTCGGCTGCTTTAAGTATGGTGGTTCCAGGTTCAACAGCAATTTCTTTCCCATTGATGTGAAGTTGAATCTTCTTTGACACGCCGTACCTCCTATCCGGTTAAATCATTTTGTGTGGGTTGTTGGGAAGAACGAAAACGGGTAAAGGATGCGCCTACATTACAATAGTGATTAACAGTATTGCACTATACATTGAAATTGTGGAAAAAACAAGTGGTGATGCCATAGAAGCACAGGGACATCCTCCAGATAGAGGAGGGCAAGGGGGCACAGCTAAGCTGGGCAACTATTGTTCTTTTTCTTGATCCAACACGCGTCGGATGATCTTGGCTATCTTTTGCCTAATAATAGGTTTCATCACAAACTCCCGGATTCCTATGGCTTTGGCCTTTTCTTCAGAGATCACCTCGCTGAATCCGGTACAAAGAACGATCGGGATATCAGAACGAATGCGCATGATTTTTTTGGCCAGTTCTGCTCCTGTCATGTTCGGCATGGTCATGTCAGTGATAACCAGATCGAATTTATCCGGTTGTGTTCGGAAGACCTTCAGGGCATCGATGCTGCTTGTTCTGGCAACGATTTCGTAACCGAGGCTTTCTAACATTTGCTGCCCCATGCCCACCAGGGCTTCCTCATCATCAACAAAAAGGATTCGCTCGTTCCCGAGGAGTAGCGGAGCAAAATGTTCGGGTTCTGCTGTAACTTTGCTCTCAATCGTGGGGAAAAATACTTGAAAGGTGGTCCCTTTTCCCAGCTCGCTATGGACGGTGATTGCGCCGTCATGACTTTTAACGATTCCGTGGATCACCGCAAGTCCCATTCCGGTCCCCTCTCCCGGCCCTTTGGTCGTAAAAAACGGATCGAAAATCCGCTTCATTACTGCACGGTCCATGCCATGGCCTGTATCGCTTACGGTCAGTCTCTGGTATCGTCCGGGAGTGATATCCGGATGTTGGGCGGCAGCGTCCGAGTCAATATCGACATCGGTCAGACTCACTTCCAGCACACCACCCTTATCCCGCATAGCATGGGCCGCATTGGTGCATAGATTCATTAACACCTGATGTATTTGGGTCGGATCGGACAAGACGGGGGCCAGGCCGGTTCTGAAGTTTTGGCGAATCTCGATGGTGGTTGGCAACGACGCGCGCAGCATTTTGAGGACTTCTTTGACAATAAGGCTAATTTGTATGGGTTTTCGCTCCTGCTTGCTCTGGCGGCTGAAGGTAAGGATTTGGTTCACCATCTCTTTCGCACGATTACTGGCCTTGAGCACCTCATCCAATTTGAGCTGCAGTGAGGTCCCCTCAGGAATGTCTAACAATGCCAACTCTGTGTAACCCATAATGACCCCAAGGATATTATTAAAGTCATGAGCTATACCACCTGCAAGGGTACCAATAGCCTCAAGCTTTTGTGTATGCATGAGCTGCCCTTCAAGCTGCTCTTTTTCTGCTTCCCTTTTCTTCAAGGATTCAGACATATTATTGAATGCCTTTGCAAGCTTGCCTATTTCATCGGCTGTCTCAACAGGTATCTTCTCGACAACTCCTCCCATTCCAAGAGTTTTAACACCTTCAGTCAATCTATTAAGAGGTTTTGTTATCTTCTTTGCCACGAGATATATAACTCCGGAACCGATCATCAAAAAGACAATCCCTATCAAAATACCGTTAAGCAAAAGAGTATTAAGCCTTTTATTAAGGATCTCTTTGTCAACCGTTATGCGGACAAATCCAATTATACGGTCTTTTCTCTGAAGCGGATCCTCTTCAAAAAAGAGAGACTCTTCTGTGGAATAGCCTGAACCTGAAATTACCGGCGACCAGAATTCTAATTTATTGTTGCCCTCAAGGTAAAAGGGAGATATAGACTTCTTGAGTTTCTCAAATATCTTATTACTGCTTTCCTCATCTCCTTTGACTGATTCAACTGATTCTTTTGGGGTCCTTATTTCAGGTCTTTCTTGCTTCTTCAATATCTTCCCTTCCAGATTAAATACCGAAACTTCTAAGACTCCCTCTTGTTGAAAGATTCCATCAACAGGGTCCTTGAGCAGCTCTTTATTCTCCGAAAATACACCAATCCTTGTGTTGTAAGCAAGAATCCCGGCAAGTAATTTTCCGTTCTTTATCAGAGTATCTGTCAGGGATTTACTCTGGTGATGAATAAAAAAGGCAGTGAAAGAAGAAGAAATGACAAATATAAAAACGGTAAATGTAGCAAAGACCTTAATGCCGAATTTTTCATTAAAGGTTTTCACAAAATTTAAATTCATCTATTCTTCCTCAGTCAACTACCTTATTCAATTATCCGGGCATTCTCGATAATCTTTTCATCAATAGTAATTCCCAGCTTTTTTGCTACCTTCAAATTAATTGATACAACAGCCTTTCTCGCATCAACCCGTTGAACGCTCTTTACATCCCTTCCTGAAAGTATTTTGTTAGCCATCTCTCCTGCCTGGCTTCCTATATCAAAGGGGTCTATGCCTATGGACATTAATGCCCCTAACTCCACATACTTTTCTGAAAATGTGAGGATAGGTATTCTATTTTCGAGAGAAAAGAGAAACAGGAACTCAACTGTCTCAGGAGTAATCACAGTTAGATCAGGCAGCATCCAGAAGAGATCTATCTTTCCTTTCATATTCATTATTAATGAAGGAACCTCCCTTGCGTTATAAACCTCCTTTGCGATCAGTTTAATACCAATTTTTTTGGCAGCAGCCTGTGCCTTTTTTGCAAGATAGCCTGTTCCATCCGGGTTGTATAAAAGTCCGATATTTTTTATGTCAGGCAGGACCTTCGAGAGTGTAGTTAACTGCTTTTCTTGAGATATATTTATACTGACACCGGTGATATTCTCTCCGGAGAGTATGGATTGGGCATTCAGGACCATGAGATAAACAACTGGTATGTTTTTAATCCTTTTTACCCTTGAGAGGGCTTCCATCCCTACTGCAAGAACCATATCAGGCCTGATCTCATTAATTCTTTTTTCAACATTCGCTCCTTCCAATTCAGAGACAACAAGCCTTTTGATCTTAGCATTACAAACACTTTTAAAACCCTCGATTGCTTCTTCGTATGGTTTAACCTTGATGCTCTGGATGACTACGATTTCCTGCCTGGCTTCGGCTAAACCATGACAGAGGATTAAAAATAATATTATAAAAGTAGAAAGGTTTTTTATCATAACACTCTAATTAAATAGTATAGGAATTTCCTTTTTGTTAGACAGGATAAACAGGATGATCAGGATAAAGATAAAGAAAAAAATCATGTAAATCCTGTACATCCTGTCAAAAAAGTTTCGCCGCAGGCGATTAATTTAATAATAATAGGAATTGTCATTTTTTAGACAGGATGGTCAGGATATAAGTATTATAAAGGTTACATATAAGGAAATCATGCCTGCCTGCCATCGCGAGCGCACAGGCAAGGCGGGCAGGTAAGTCCTGTTAATCCTGTCAAAAAAATGCCGACGTGGACGGTCAATTTGACGATTATTGTAATATAATTAAATTAATGTCTTGAATAAGATACATAAAGTTGATATTTAATTATCACAAAAATATAAATTTTTCATCCAGTAAAACAGAAAAAATTCTAAAACAGTAATTCGATTACATGAACATGAATAGGTATTTCTTAAAAATATGTACCTTTTTATTCTGTTTTACCCTTACCATAGTTTTTTTGTGCCGAATCTCCGCTGCCCAGTCCGAAGAGGAGATGCAGATTCTCCGTATGTATTATAAGGAAAAGGACCTTGTTGTATCCGCCACACGGCATCCGAAACCGATCTCTCAAGTTGCAGAAAATGTCACAGTTATCACTGCAAAAGAGATAGAGGATATGAATGCCCATACGGTTGCAGAGGTCCTGAACAGGATACCCGGCCTCTTCATTAATTTTAACCAGGATTTTGGCGCTTCTTCTCTGGTTTTTATTCAGGGCTCTGACGAGACGCATGTCCTTGTTCTGGTAGATGGGGTCATCTGGAATTTCTTGGCAAGCGGCGCTGCCGAGACCAATTCGATTCCCGTAGGGATAATAGATCGCATAGAGGTCATCAAAGGGCCTGCTTCATCAGCCTGGGGTTCTTCCCTGGGCGGGGTGATAAACATCATAACAAAGCCGGCAGGAGATACTGCAAGACCTGCTGGCTCTGTGAGAGCCTCTTATGGTGAGAGAAAGACACAGGATTACAGGGCCGAGGTCTCGGGCCTGGCCGGGCCTGTGGGGTATTATCTATTTGGCGGCCGTCAGGAATCTGACGGTCTGAGGTCCTCACGATATTTTGATAACGATAGCCTTTATGGAAAGTTTAACATCCCTGTTGCAAGAGATGTGAATATGGGCCTTAGCATCGGTTACAGCGAACCCCATATAGGATTTGGAGATTTTCCGAGTTATAATGTAACATCAACGGGGATTAGCCGCACCTTTTTTGCAACAGCTTCTCTTGATGCCTCTCTCACCAGGGAACTTAGCGCAAGTGTATCTTTTTATACATTCAAACAGAAACTTGTTCAGAAGAATAATTTCCTGGGATCAGGAACACTTTATTCAAAGAGTATTTACGACGAGGAGACCACAGGAGGAAGCGGGAAACTGGTCTGGGAACAGGGTTTGCACACTGCCGTGCTCGGTGTAGACTTTGACCACGGGAAGCTCGATCAGACAGAAGACACTCCGCCGATACCTCCATCCAGTACACATCCTGATATTGAAAGGTGGGCAATATTTGTCAATGACACAATCGCCATTGACAGATGGTCTATTACCCCCGGCATCAGTTATGATTACAACGACATTACCGGCTCATTTACAAGCCCGAGCCTCGGTTTTACCTACAGATTGGGTGAAGATTCAATTTTAAGGGCCTCTGTGGCCAGGGGCTTTACCATACCTCCCCTCTCATGGACTTCAGGAGGAGGATTGTTCCTTGATCCGAACCCATCTCTTGAGCCCGAAGAGGTCTGGTCAT
>DAOVGD010000160.1 GCA_030672555.1 Desulfobacterales bacterium | reverse complement strand
CAAAAGTCTTCCACATTCTTTATCCCTCCGGCGGTTCCCAGAATAGTTGGCTCAAGCCGGACCGTCACGGGTATGCCGTAATCCTGTCCGGAGAGGTAATCAGTGATACGCTCGGCCAGGTGGTGGGTATTTATTATTATTGCCTCGCAACCCGCTTTTTTAAGCTGCCGGATAAGAATATCTATTATAGGCCATTTAAGGATAGGGAACAGAGGCTTTGGCTTCAGTGTACTCAATGGACGTACCCGGGTGCCAAGCCCCGCGGCTAATATCATTGCTTTCATAACAATAAATGTCTCAGAATTTCTGCAACCTATTAAAATTATAGCTATTTATTCGCCCTATTGCAAGCTCGATTAGGGAATAATGGAATGGTGGAATATTGGAATGATGTGAAATATAGGAATGAGAAGAAAATGCCTTTTAAACCCAATACTTCCATTATTCCAACATTCCACTATTCCAATTGGGGCGAAGCTCCTCAGTTCAGATTGATTTGTTTCGCTGCTGCAAGGTCTTTTTGCGTATTTATATTGAAAAATGAGACCAGCTCGGGGTCAGCCGACCTTAGTGAAGATTCCGGCACCTTTTTAACCCGAACTTTCTGGAAGAAATCTGCTATCTTGAAATCCCCTTGTTTTATCTGCGCTTCGATCTGTTTAATACACCTTTTTGAATAGACAGCACATAGTGGTTGATTCCCATTGCTCGTCACAGGGAGGATTATATCCCAGCGTGGTTCCAATTCTCCCAGGAGGGTTTCAACTAATTCTTTTTTTAAAAAGGGTATATCGCATGCCGCAACAAAGGCATGGGGGTGCGAGGCATAAAAGAGACCCGCGTGAATCCCGACAAGTGCGCTTCTTACAGGATAAAGATCAGTTACAATCTTAAGGTCCCACTCGAGATATTGCAAGGGTTCATTGGTTACAAGGATTATTTCGTCAAAAAGTTCTTGAAATATTCCGTATAGGCGATCAAGAATTCGTTCTCCCCGAATCGTAAGAAACGCCTTGTTTTCGCCCATCCGGGTGTTTAAACCTCCGGCAAGGATTATGCCGGAGCAGGGAAGCCTGTTTTTTTTATATCCAGCCACGCTTTTTTTTATCCTCTATCCTCCGACCCCCGACCCCTGACCCCCGACTTCCCTATCCCCCGATCTTTGACATAGGACGGAGGCACGTGTTGTTGCCGTGTCCCGCATGATGCTGCTTCGGTTTTTCGGCTATTCCCTTTTTAAATAATTTCTTTATCTCGTCCTGTGTGCAACCGTTTCTGAGCGGAGCCTTGATGTCGATCTCATGATCTGAAAAGAGGCATGGCCTAAGTTTGCCGTCAGCCGTGAGCCTGAGACGGTTGCAGGTAGCGCAGAAGTGGTCGCTGATAGGGCTGATGATGCCGATTTCTCCTTTTGCGTTTTCAAAGCGATACCGCTTAGCCGGGCCGTCGTTTACAGATGACGGGACCTGCTGAAGCGAACCCATGGATTCGAGTCGCGATTTAATCTCATCAGATGTTATGACCTTTTCACGGTGCCAGCAGGATTTTTTCCCGATCGGCATAAATTCGATAAACCGGACGGTATACGGTTGATGGACAGAGAGCCTGGCAAGCTGTTGTATTTCGTCATCGTTTATGCCCTTGATTGCCACCACGTTCAGTTTTATGGGGGAAAAGCCGGCCTCTTTTGCGGCGGATATGCCCGCCAAGACATCACGAAAACGATCGCGGCGGGTTATCCGTTGGAATTTCACAGGGTTGAGCGTGTCCAAACTGATATTGACACGGCGTATGCCCGCGTCGAAAAGGAGCCCCGCCATATCCTTTAACAATATTCCATTTGTCGTGATGCTTACATCCTTTAGCCCCGGAATGGCGCACAGCAGCCTGATAAAGTGAAGGACATTTCTCCTGATCAGCGGCTCACCGCCTGTAATTCTCACCTTTTTGATTCCGAGTTCCACTGCGGCGTAAACGATAACGAGGATTTCTTCATAGGATAGGATATCCCTGTGGGTCAAAGGCGCCAGAGAGTCCGCAGATACGCAGTAGAAACATCTAAGATTGCATCGGTCAGTAATGGAAATCCGAAGGTATGTGATCTTCCGATGAAACGGATCAGTGTTCATTTCCATTATTATAGACTTTCAGAAAAAGATTTTTGTTATTGTATATGGCACATGGCTTAAATAAATCCGAAATCCGAAACACGAAATCCGAAACAAATCCGAAACCCAAATATCAAATTTTCAAAACACTATTCAATCTTATGCAGTATTGTAATTCTTGTGAATGAAGAGCACAATCTTCCAACTCATCCCGCCGTTTCTGAATTTATGTCATTCGTATTTGTTTCGGATTTCGTGCTTCTAATTTCGGATTTCGAAATTAAGTATTTACTTTCCTCCAGAATCTTTTCCCGGGATACTACAAGAGTACCCTTCCCCCCTGATAGATAATAAAAGCGACGATCCAGGCTAATATAGTGCTGTAGGTTATACTAAAGAATGTCCATTTCCAGGAATTGGTCTCGCGTCGGATTGTTGCAATTGTTGCAAAGCACGGTATATAAATCAATACAAAGACCATAAAGGAGAGGGCGGCAGCAGAGGTCATTCCCGACTTTCTTAGGGCTGATTGCAGTGCCTCGCTTTCATTTTCTTCATCTCCTGCCGCATAGAGCACCCCCATGGTACTGATAACGAGTTCTTTCGCCACTAGGCCCGTAAGGATGGCAACACTTCCGCGCCAGTCGATTCCTATAGGAGCAAACACCGGGGCAATAAATTTTCCCAAACGACCTATGTACGAATTCTCCATCCTCTCCACGCCCCATGCCTCCTTAACTTCAGCAATTGTTGCCGCGTCTCTTGTCATTTCAGCGCTATATTCAGCAGGTCGGTTTTGAGGGGTTGAATGTTGAATATTTTGTGGAAAGGAACTCAAGAACCACACAATGACAGAACCGACCAGGATTATCCCTCCCATCTTTCTGAGAAAGATTTTACTGCGGTCCCACATGTGAAGCATGAGATTCTTGAACGTTGGGACGCGATAAGGAGGGAGTTCCATTACAAACGGCGCAGCCTCTCCCTTAAAGAAGATCGTCCTGAACAAGCGTCCTATTGCAATGGCAAGGATAATCCCTAAGAGATACATGGAAAATATTACGTTGCCCGCATTTGCCGCAAAAAATGTTCCAGCCAGGAGTATATAAACCGGAAGCCTGGCGGAACACGACATTAACGGGTTGATCAGTATGGTAAGAATCCGGTCATTTTTGCTTTCAAGGGTGCGAGTTGCCATGATCGCCGGCACATTACAACCGAATCCCATTAGCATAGGTATAAAGGATTTGCCGTGAAGACCTATGAGATGCATCACCTTGTCCATTAAAAACGCTGCCCGGGCCATATATCCGGTGTCTTCGAAAAGCGCGATGAAAAAAAAGAGGATCATGATGTTCGGAAGGAATACAATAACACCTCCAACACCTGAGATGATTCCGTCCACTACAAGATCCTGAAAGATACCGGGGGGAAGGAGACGAGATGCTGTTCTCCCGACCCACCCCACGCCGGAATCAAGCCACTCCATGGGGTAGGCGCCCAGGGTAAATGTGGTTTGAAACATACCCCACATGAGGCAGATAAAGATAGGGATCCCCAATATCCGATTAGTCAATATCTTATCGATGTTACGGGATATATCCACCCTGTTTTCCGAACTGGTTTTCTGTACCTCTCTAATGATTCCGGCGATAAAACCGTACCGCTGGTCTGTCATTACGATTTCCGGTTCATCATTAAAAAAGTCAAAAATCCTTCGACGGCCTTTAAATGCCTCATCGAGTATTGCCGTCCCATGAGCCCCGGTCCCATTCAAGACCCGTTCCTTGACGACTTTGTCATCTTCCAACAGCTTTACCGCCGTCCAACGGGGGTTGTATGGGATCTTGTCTTTGCTGTTTTTCCTAATAAAGGTCTCAAGCATTGAGATAGCTTTTTCTATTTCGTGTCCGTATTTGACCCGGCGAGATTGATGAGTAATCCTTTGTGTTGGGTCAGCAACCGAGATAATCGTATTGAGAAGCAGATCGGTTCCTTCGTTGCGGGTTCCGACCATGGGGACTACCGGAACGTCTAACAATTCGGAAAGCTTTTTTTTGTCTATCTTTATCTTGTTCTCTTGGGCGACATCGACCATATTTAAGGCAAAGATGACCTTTGTGTCGAGTTCCCTGATCTGTGTGGCGAGGTAAAGATTTCGTTCTAAATTGGAGGCATCGATAATGACTACGACCACATCGGGCTTTTCATCCAGGATGAAATCGCGAGCCACTATCTCCTCGATAGAGTATGCGGTAAGGCTGTAAGTGCCTGGCAGATCAACAAGAGTAATATCGTATCCGTTCTGTTTTACGTGTCCCTGTTTTTTTTCTACGGTCACACCCGGCCAGTTTCCCACCTTCTGTCTTGTTCCGGTCAGATTGTTAAAAATTGTGGTCTTGCCGGAGTTTGGATTGCCTGCAAGGGCCACTGTAAAGGTTTGCTTCGGCATTATTTGCTCCCTACACTTACGAATACCTGGGCTGCCTCACATACACGGAGTGAGACATGGTACCCCTTTATAATCAATTCCATGGGGTCTTGTAAGGGGGCGTATTTTTCGACTGTAATTTCCGTTCCTTTTAAGAAACCCATTTCCATAAGCCGCCTGCGAAAGGCGCCGCTACCTGTCACACGAACTATTGTTGCTTTCTGTCCCTCTTTTAGTTGGCTGAGTCTTACTTGCGGTCTTTCACCCTTTTGTCTTCCGTTAGGGAGGACTATAATTTTTTGGGCAATACCTCTGCCCAGCGCCAGCCGGCTACAATTCAGCGCAAGGACGAGCGGACCGTGACCGGAGTTGGTAAGTATCTCAACCTCGTCCCCGGAGCGAAGCCCAAGGGTAGCGAGCCGGTTTTGCATACCGCTCCCTCCGGTAAACTCCTTTATTTGAACATATTCTCCTTCCTTGGCCGAGGCAAGTGAAAGCAATGTCTCGCGTGTGTTGATACAATCTGAACAGAGGCCGTATATTTCCATCTTGTGTTGCAACATGTGGAAGCCGTGTTGTGACGCTATCTGGAGCTGCAGCGCCTCTAATTGGTTGTTTTCGAATTCGATTATTTTCTGGCATCTTATGCATATGAGATGGTCATGATGGTGCCCCAGATGACGATGTTCGTACCTTGGCTGTTCCCCGTCAAATTTGTTTACTTGCGCGAAGCCGTAACGGGTAAAGAGTTCCAGGGTATCTTTGACAAAACCCGGCTCGAAATTATATCCTTTTTTCCTAAGAAGCTTGACAAGATCTGTGTCCGTAATGTGTTCTTCGGTAGCAAGGAATATCTCAAGGATCTTTATGCGATCCTCTGCACGATCAATCCCTTCCTCCTTAAACAGGGCTTGAAGTTGTTCCAACTCTTGTTGATGAATCTTATTCATGAAAGGCTCCTTAGTGTTTTCCAAGAATCTCACGCAAAGACGCAAAGTCGCAAAGAAAATTAACTAAAATTCCGCGCCGTTGCGCCTTTGCGTGAAATATACTTCTTTTTAAAAAGCGTAAACTATTTTTGAGCTTATATGAAAGATGTCCAAATCCCTTCACCTTAGCTCACTTTCTTTCTGATTACATTCAGAACAATAACCGGTGACGTCCATCCGGTGGTCCAGGATGTTAAAATGGTGCTTTTTGGAAATTCGGTCTATGATGTTGTTCATTTCTTTCTCTACAAATTCAATAACCTTACCGCAAAGTATGCAGCGCAAATGACAGTGATGGCTGTGTCCGTAGATCGGCTCATAATGGAGATGCCCATTCTCAAAGAAGACTTCTTTTATCAAACCGCTTTCGATTAAGAGCGGGATAGCGCGATAAATTGACGCCTTTGAAATTTTACTCTTTTGGTCTTTCATACGGAGAAAGAGTTCATCCACATCAAAGTGATCATGGACAGAGAAAATTTCCCTGATAATAGTCTCACGCTCTGGCGTGTTGCGGAGCCCTTTTCCCTTGATGTATTTTCTGAAGACTT
>DAOVGD010000189.1 GCA_030672555.1 Desulfobacterales bacterium | reverse complement strand
GAAAAGTTTCCATTCGTTGTATCGTAGAGCGACATGCCGCCATAGGCCCCACCCTGTACCCTGATCCGTTTGTAGAGATAGCCGCTCGAAAGTTCACGTGACAAGACCAGCAGGGAAGCGGAAAGAGGGTCGGAATAGGTCGGCGCGGGAAGGACTTTGGCCACATAACAGACCTGTGCGGGGATGGCGATTCCGGCATGAACGGAATGCAATTCGGGTGTACTGGGAACACCCGGACTGCCGCCGCTTGCCAGCCGGAGGACTAACTCGTTTGCCGCCTCGGAAAGAAGGGTAAGCCCCTCTGAATCCGCGGTTAGGTTCAGCATAAGTCTATCTTTGCGAAAAATCATGTCGCGCAGACAAGCAAGCTTTTCTCGAAGGTCTTTTTTGTCATCCTTAAACTGATCGGAAATCCTGCTTAAGAGCCGAAGCTGTGTTCTCCCGCCCCACTGTTCATCTCGATACGCCGGCACGGAAAGTCCCGCTGCGGCAGTTCTGCGCGCAAAGGCATGCCCCGACGGGACAACGGCCGAATGGAGACCGTTTTTGCCTTCTGCTATGAGGTCCCGCATACGGTCCTCATCTGAGAGATCTCCCTCTATCAGAATATCCGCGACAATCTTTACAGCATCCGGGACATTCCGATGAAGCGCCTTTACGCTGAAGATCATCTTTTGCCAGTTGCTTTTCCCGTCTATGGTTATTCCAGTTGAGAGATGACACCCAAGCCCACCTGCTTTTAAGGAAATTCGTTTTGCCATCTCTTCATATCCCAGGCCTGCGGCGCCCATGTCGGTGGTAAGCTTCCCTAACAGTGGGAGATACGGCTGAAGGTCTTCAGGGATATCGGAGATATCAAAGGCAAGATCAAGGTAGGCGATACCATTTGCAAAGATGTCATGCTCCATGGCCGGGATTTCTGTAACAGTAGTTTTAACAGTAGGGATCTTCTCTATAGTCCGAGAGATATCGCTCAGCTTCAATTTTGGCAGCGTAGCTAATGCTTCCGGAGTATCCGGTGTCATCTGCATGTGGAGCAGAGAAGCGGCCTCTTTTCGGATCTTTTCAAGTGTTTCATTAGAAAAAGAGGCCCTAAGGTCTGCCATTTTTTTTCTAAAAGCGGCCTCTTGTTCTTCATTATACGTCTTGCTGGGCTCCATGACCGAAAGAAGGCGATGAGGATTATCAAGAAACCACCTTTGTACAACTTCCTGAAAAAGTCGCGGGTTCTGTTCCCATGATTTACGGATTTTCTCAATGATGCTGGAAAACTTGAGATTGACCAGGGGATCGCCGTCATACAGCCACGTGTGATACGCCCTACCCATGAGGGCGATGGAATACGGGATATAGCTGCGAACAACCTCTTTGCCGTGAAATTCTACCTGGTGAAGCGCACCCTCAATAAGTTCGGGGTCAAAACCGGAGTCTACCACTTTCTTTAAGGTCTCAAGGGTCAATGCTTCAATACGTTCAGCCTTATCAGGATCAGTGCCCCGCAAGCCCACTGCAAACGCGAGTTGTATCAGGTCCGCCTCAAACCCGGTTACCGAAGAAAGATCTTCACCCAGCCCGGAATTGATCAATGCCTTGCGAAGCGGTCCTGCGGCGCTTCCTGCTAAGGCTTCGGAGACGATTTGAAGGAAGAGCACGGTTTCATAATCCGTATTTTCCGCCATCATCCATGCTAAGTTTACTGTGGATTTCCCTTTGAGGCTTTCTTCTTCTTTTCCGATCGGATAATAGCCGTGTATCTTAGGAGATGGTGTTTCCCACCGAGATTGAGTCTCAATGGATGAGTCTACATCTACACGATCGAATCCGGACAGCATCTCTTTCAAGAATACCAGATGATCTTCCGTCGGAATGTTGCCGTAAAGGAAAAAGCGGGCGTTTGTCGGCGAATAGTAGGTACGATGAAATTCTTTGAACTGTTCGCAAGTAAGTGAAGGGATTACATTGGGGTCTCCTCCTGAATCAAAGGCATAGGTTGTATCCGGATAGAGTCCTTCCTGAATAGCCTTGTACATAAGGGAATCGGGGGAAGAATAGACCCCTTTCATCTCATTATACACAATGCCCGAGATTGTTAGATCACTGCTGATATCTTCGAGATTTTCAAATTCTAAATGGTGACCCTCCTGGGAAAAGGTTTCTTTCAACAGGCGGGGTCTTAATACAAGGTCGGTGTAGACACGAGCCAGGTTAAAAAAATCGGTTCGCACCTGACTGGCCACCGGATATATAGTCTTGTCCGGATATGTAAAGGCATTAATAAAGGTCTGAAGTGTTCCCTTGGCCAGTTCATTGAACGCGTCCTTTAACGGGTATTTCTCAGAACCGGCCAGTACGGAATGTTCCAATATATGGGCGACCCCCGTGGAATCCTTGGGAGGGGTTCGAAAACCGATAGAATAAAGGTTCTCCCGGTCGTCGCAGTGAAGGTGGAGTACCTTTGCACCGGTCTTTTCGTGT
>DAOVGD010000062.1 GCA_030672555.1 Desulfobacterales bacterium | reverse complement strand
TTGTAATAGAGATGGACAAAGGCCTGCCCTACCCTATTCGTCAGCAGACAAGCATCTCTGAAATCCCTCAATACCTTCACATGAGGTTCCATGTAAGACCCAAAGGCCGCCGTGGCGATGAAGCAGCCACCACTGCCGCCACTGCTTCCGCCAGGTGGTGGGGGTGGTGGCGGTGGTGGCGGTTCTTGTGTGGTGAAGGTGCGGTCAGCGCCATAGGATGTTGTGACGCTGTTTTCAGCTACAATCCGAAAATGATAAGTAGTATTAGAGTCAAGCCCGGTTATGTCATCGCTCACGGGTACATCAGCATTGCCTGCGCCGGCACTATCACTTGTTGTGGTCGATCCATAGCTTGCGGTCGTTCCATACTCAAAATAGTAGGATGCACTCAAACCGTTGGGATTGACGGTACCATTCAAAGTGGCGGAGCTTGAAGTCACCGAACTGGCCGAAGATGTGCTGACTGTCGGAGGTGAAGTAAGAATAAGTGAAGTGTATGCGTTGACGCGGCCGTTGGTGACGATTTTTCCAGATAGATCAGATACAATGTCCACACCGTTTAATATATAATCTTTTACCCGGCTATAGGTAAGAGAAGGGCGATGGCTCCAGATAAGCCCGGCCAAGCCTGATACATGAGGCGTGGCCATGGATGTTCCGTTGAAATGGTCATATTGAGTGTCAGCAGAGTAATCACTTGAGTAACAGGTCAGCTCCACGTCATCGATGTAGGCGCCATCGGGTGTAATAGAAAAATCAGAATCAAGTCGAAAGCGAACATAAAAGTTCGGCTCATCGTTATAATCAGTAAGGTCTTCTTCAAATTCATAGAAGTTACCGCCTGTCGAGCCGGTCCAGTCGGTCAAATAGGTCCAGGTGGTATTGTCAGTTGATGTTTCAATGAACAGAAAATCATAACCATATTCGACATCCAAATTCATATAATAGACCCATTTACAACCTTGCTTTCCTGACAGATCTATGGGAGGGCTTCCGGCCCAGCTATCGGTATTATTGAGATAATCTGTATCGGGGCTGTCGGTTAAGCTGTAACTCCCACTGTGATAAGCTTCTGTTGTAACATCCCAGGTGTTATTGGTCCCGCCGGTAGTCCAGTCGGTGATGTTACCGTCGTCAAAATCGTCACTGAATACGACCTCCCGCGCCGGTATGGTGCTGTATGTATTGGTACCCGGAGCTGCTACGTCGACCGAGGTGGCCCCGTAGTTGGAAAAAGATGCCAGGTTGTCATTCTGATCAGTGGCAGCCACGGCAATGATGTTGTCTACGTCGTAACTTGAGGGGTAGTGCGGTGTCGAATCGTTATCGTCTCCCGTATTTCCGGCCGCTGCTATAAAAAACGCCCCTGCTATCTCGGCCCGTTCAATGGCCTCCTTAAGGGCTAAAGAGTACGCTCCTCCTCCCCAGCTATTGTTCAGGATCTTTGCGCCGTTATCAATGGCATAGTCGATGGCTGAAATGGCATCGGCAGTGGTCCCGGATCCGAGAGTATCCAGAAATCTCAGCGGCATGATTTGAGCGACCCACATCACACCGGTAATACCTCTGGTGTTATTGCTCACACCCGCAATGGTTCCTGCCACATGGGTTCCATGACCGCTATAGTCCATAGGGTCATTGTCATCCTCCACAAAGTCCCAACCCTGAGTGTCGTCCACGTATCCATTGCCATCGTCGTCAACACCGTTGTCAGCGACTTCACCGGTGTTTGTCCATATGTTGGGTGCTAACTCCGGATGATCGTATGCGACGCCGCTGTCAATCACCGCGATAATAACATCACTGCTCCCCGTGCAAATATCCCATGCCTCTGGCGCATCGATGTCCGCATCTGCGGTACCCGTGGAACCATTTACTGTTTGGCCGGTATTATGCAATCCCCACAGATCGGAAAAGTCGGCGTCATTGGGGGTGGAGGCCTCGGCGTATCTGTAATAATTGGGCTCTGCATATTCTACGTTTGGATCAGACTTATAAAGTTTGACCGCTTCTTCCACGTCGAGATCGGGAGGAAGCTTTACATGCCGAAGTTTTGCGCGCTTCATTTTTTTCAAGACCTTAATGTTCAGTCGGTCATGGAAATGCTTTATAGCGGCAGTATCGGCAAATGGTTTATATTTAACCAATAGTTCGCTTGGCACATATGCCGGTTTGCTGTTGGAAAGTAACTCCTTATCATTTCTCATTTTTATATTTTTGGCCTCCGCCAAACAACAAAATGACAGGAGCACAAACAATATGACAAGTGATAACGCCTTATTTATCATCCTCGTTTTCTTTCATTCCATAGGTATCTTGTAAATATAGTTAGGCTCAGAGTATTCAACCTGTTCATATTCACTAAGACGCTTCATGATCTCCTCAACAGTGGTATTATCCGATGCTTCCATTAAATAGAGATTGGGAGGAGATACCCTCTTGATAATCGTTAGGCCTGACTCTTCTGCAATCTTTTCAATAGCTTCATGGGAAATCTCTATTTTAAATTTGACGAGAGCCTGGTTTTTTACAAAGTCCCGTTCATCACTTTTGAAGAGCCCCTTCCTTTTAAGACTTTCATTTGTAGTATCTGAACAATTAGGTTCCAAGGTTGACGAAATGGATGGGGTGCTCGTTTGTTGTGTCGCAGTCGTATGCAGCGCAACATAGCTCAGTCCAACCAAAGGATAGAGCGCATATCTGACAACCGTCTTCAGGCCTTCATGATCCGCGATAAAGTCAGCCACTGGAGGACTGTATTTGTAATAGAGCCTCACAAAGGACTGCCCTGCCCTATTCGTCAACAAATAAACGTCTCGGAAATCCCTCAATATCTTCACATGGGACTCCATGTAGGAACCAAAGGCTGCTGTGGCGATGAAGCATCCGCCACCGCCGTCGTCGTCATCATCGGAATCGTCTTCAGAATCATCTCCGTTGTCAGAATCCATAGGTATCGTGCCCATAAATTTACCAAGAGCAATCGGAGCATTGCCGACAGCTATGGTATCAACGAGAGTGTTATCAGAGGTACGGATGACCGATACCGTGTTTTCGCCCTGGTTGGCAACGTAAACGTAGTTTCCATCAGGCGTGATATCGATTCCGGTTGTATCTTTTCCGACGTTATCAATCGTGGATTGAACGCTGTTGTTGGAAGTGCTAATAACAGTGACAGCGCCTTGCGATTGATTGGTGACATAGACGTAATTTCCATCGGGAGTTACCACCACACCAAAAGGGTCAGCACCTACATTATTTGTTATGGTAGCGGTGACACTGTTATTAGAGGTGTCGATGACTGACACCGTGTCGCTGTTTTTGTTGGCAACATAAATGTAATTTCCATCCGGGGTGACGGCCAATCCACTTGGAAACGCGTCTACATCAATAAACGGGGGTTCAGCAGTTTTGGTGGATGTGTTAATAACAGTGACAGCATCTTGTGATTGATTGGTGACATATACGTAATCTCCATCCGGAGTTACCGCTACGCCAAAAGGGTCAGCACCGACATTATTTGTTATGGTATAGACGACAGTGTTATTGGAGGTGTCGATGACCGATACCGTGTCGCTGTTTTTATTGGCAACATAGATATAATTTCCATCAGGGGTAATATCCAATCCACTTGGGGCCGCGTCCACATCAATCGTTGATTTAACAGAGTTGTCGGCAGTGCTAATAACAGTTACAGTATCTTCTAATTGATTGGTGACATAGACGTAATTGCCATCCGGAGTTATCACCACGCCAAATGGAGTATTGCCTACATTGTTTGTTATGGTGGCGGTGACACTGTTATCGGAGGTGTTGATTACAGATATAGCGTCTTGGCCGGAATTTGTAATATATGCGTAATCGGCTGCATAACATTCAATGGATGGGGCCGTGCACAATAAAACTACAGCGCTCAAAAAGAAAAACCAGACCTTCTTCATTGTCCTCTTCTTTTTTTAATGGAAAGTGCCCATTATTACATATAATTACCTAAAATTATATCATATACATTATTCGCAATTTTTGTACCAAGATCAAGCGTGAAACAATATCCTATAATTTCAAAATGTTATATATATAATATAGAATACGCTTTTCGCGGGAATGTGCAACTGATGGGAATAAATGTGAAAAAGATGTGCACTAATGAGGAGTTGTATTGCACATCCGGGTTGTACTCCTGATTCGAGAAGATTTTGATTTATTTGAAAAGGCAAGTAGTAGACAATGAGAAAAATGTAAAACTTCGTCAAGGTTACAGCACAATGGACTCTATTTGATCTACGTATTTAAAATGCTTATCCCTTGTCAGGATCGTGCCCCCTACTTCCATGCAACATGCCGCGATCCATACATCGTTGATCGGTATTTTGGTCTCCTTTTTCGCCAGAGCTAAATAAATCATAGCGTATTTTCTCGCAACGTCGGCAGTTACATCAATGATCTCAATTCGTAAACGGCTGACGAGCTGACGTAGTTTCCTCTCATTGGATTGTTGCTTCTTCCCTTTCATGAAGCCAAAAGTGAGTTCGCCGACAACAATAGACGGGATATAGATATATTCGCCATGAGCGGCTATCATATCCACAGTCTCGGGCGCTCCCTCCGCGTAGTCACAATAAACGTTTGTGTCCAGTACGAGTTTCAATCCCAGTCTCCCTCATTAACCTTGCCGAAAATTTCCATAGAGCCCCTCAGCTCTTCGGCCTCTTCATGAGACAACCAGCCGGCCATCTCCCTGATCATTTGTTCCCGTGATTTGGCTAAACCCAATTTTTCATACACGGCTTCAAGGATATACGCAGTCTTTGTCTTTCCCGCTTTCAAGGCAGCCCTTTTAATGATCTTTTCTTTTTCTGAGGGTATTCTTAGGCTTGTGGGCATGACAACCACCTCTCTTCGTATTTCGTTTTGATGTATTGTATCGCATCGAAGTTGTCAGATCAAGAAGAAAATAAGAAAAAGAGGCAAAAAATATATTCGAGTCCATTTGTGTCAATTCGTGGCTGAATAATTATAATCTTTATTGGTTGGAAGATCACACCAACGGCTCTATCTCAAGCTTAGTATCCGGTTCTTCATTCCCCTATTCCGTCTCCCACCATCTCGTGATCCTGTTCAGATCCACCGGTGAAGGCTTTGGGAGATTTTGGCCTTTTATCACCTTAAGCATATAGCCAGCCTTGACGAGAATAGTTTTCTTCCCGCCAGAATCGCTCACCTCCACTGTTCCATCAAGGACGACAACCTCGGTGGTTTTTTCACTGTCAACATTCACAAGGAACTGAGTTCCCCGGATACCACAAATGGCAGTTGGCGTTTTTACCGTAAATCCGTATTTATCATCCAAACTTTTCGACAGCTTTTTTACTTGAGGCCTGATGGTTCCCTCGTAAAGATCAATCAACTCAGAGCCAAGGCTGGGTTTCCGCACCTTGAACCGAGTGAACGGGCCGACCGTTATCGTGCCTTCCCCCTCCAGCATGCGCAACTCCACCTGCCCGGAGGCAGTCCGAATCTCGTCCCCGGGTTCCAGATACACGCCGCTGTCGCTGTTCAGGTCGATCCACTCATCGGTATCTTTTTTATAGCAAAAGGCACGGCCGGATATATGACTTACCACTGCCTGGATTTTTGCCTCCTGTCCGCGTGTCTTTGCCAGGAGATTCCGGACTCGGGGGATACCTGCTTGCGCTTTTTGCAATTGCCACTCGTTTTTTTTCTTTGCCTCCAGCGCCATGGCCAGGGCTCGGCGGGCAATTGCCTCTACATCCGGTTTGTGCAGATTTTGCGCTTGGCGGATCAGGTCATTAGTTCTGCGGATAGTTTCTTCATTTGTCCGGATCCGGGCGGCAGCATCGTCACGCATCTTCTCGAATCTGAACAGGACGCCCTGAATCCAGTTGCCCTTGTCTGTGTCCGCTCCGGAGGTCGGAGCCCGCTCCGCACTCAGAAACATGATAGCAGCCAGCAGCATAAAGAACAGAATTGCTTTCCTTTTCATATCCAACCTCCCGTGCCAACCGGCATAATCATTAAAACATGATGGATTGCTATATTCACAAACATTCTCTACTGTCGACAAAAATGCTGACCGGCTGGATGTAAACGCCTATAGTCCTCTTGCCGCAGCAGCCTGTTTCAAGGCGGACAGGATCGGCTTGAATATCGCGATGCGCTGGCGGCATAACACCGACAGCTCGTTTGCTTGCGTCGTATCCGCTCCACTGCCTTCAACCACCATCTGCTGAACCTGGCTGTCGGCCATTTGCGCCTGTTCGTTCAACTCCAGTACCGCCTTTTCAATCCGTGTCACCAGGCCAATCAAATGTTCCGGATTTCTTTCCCGCATCAGCCGCGGCAGAGTACTGTTTTTGATCTCTACAAGAATCCTGTTGCTCCAGCGTATGTTACCAACAGTCGATTTCTGCGGCAGTTCAATAAAGTCTTCAAGAGGCGGCTCAGCAATCTTCTTTATGACAACCTTTGCAGGCTTTCCATCCACCAGAAGTACACCCGCGGCCGTTAATTCTTTAATGCTCCTCAAATAACCGGTCACGGGCCGCCAGTTGCCATCTTCCAGCCGCGCTACAAGCACCCTATCAACTGGTTTGGCGCTCCAGGTTGGATACTCTAGATAAAGAAAAAGGCTGGCCACGTCACGCTGATCTTTGCTCTTGGAACAACCGAACCCCAGGAAAAACCAGAAGGTCCGGCCATTGATGTCAACCTGCCGGATCCTTGCCTTGCGACTCTCATACGCTGCCTTCAATTTAGCCGGGTCTGCCCATCTGATGCTCCGGGCAACAGCCTCTGTTAAAGAGTCCATGGTCAGCCTTTTTTTATTATCGATAAAGGCTGCTGGGCTGTCGTAGAAAGGAAAGAAAAGTGTATCCCTTAAATCTGACTTTCCCGGGATGGGCAATATGCCCAAAGGGGTATAAATCGTACCCCACATACATTCCGTTAGAACAATAGATTCAGTTTCATTAATCACATATCCATTCTCTCCCCACGCTCTGGTATGCACGTTGCAATCACATTCGTCACAACTTGGAAACGGAATAACGCCTAACCCAAGAAAAAATAAGTTACTGCTGGAGCCTTTACATCTGACATCAAGAGAAACAGGAAGATCCACAAAATCTTTGCCAAATAAACGCGGATAAACACCTGAGGCATGTGCCTGCAAATCAGGCACTTTTATTGCTTTTATATCATTACCTACATCTGATTGTTTGTCTTGGGCAACATCAAAGTGGACGATTGAAAATTTTACACCATCCGCAATCTGCTGCTCCTTCATTTCAGGATCCGGTTTTAGTGTGGTAGCAAAGCGCATTGAGCCGCAACCGGTCAGGACAAAGGCCGCCGCAAGAACAACCAGAGTGTTTTGAATCATTTTCTTTTTTGTCATCTATTCCTCCCTGTGCAACCTTTGTTTTAATTTGAAGCTTGCGACTGCTGGATGTTTTTTTGCATTTCTTCCAATTTATTCGTAATGTTTTCTTTTTCATCAAGACACTTTTGTTTATCGTCTTTTGTAGCTTGAATCTCATCAATATACTTTTGTTTATCGTCAATCGCAGCTTGAATCTGCTGCTGTGCCTCCTGTTCAAGTTGCCGGGCTTGGGCCGCTAAATCGTCATCTTCTTGCTTGTTCTCGGGCTTGTCAGCCGATGCGGCACGGTTCTGAAGTTCTGTAATTTTTTGCTCTGCCTGTTGTTTTTTTTCCTCCGCCTGTTTGATTTTTTCGTCTGCTTCCTTCAATTTTATATCGATATCCTGAAGCTTTTTGACGTCCTGCTGGACAGTTATGAGCATGTCCTTATAGAATTCCATTTCTTTCTGAACCTCCTGGATCTGTGGC
>DAOVGD010000053.1 GCA_030672555.1 Desulfobacterales bacterium | reverse complement strand
GTAACGAAAAAGAGTGAGAACGAGACAAAATTTTCGCAAATTTGAGGAGAATAGCAGGCCTATTTGACGAAAACTTGCGGGAATTTGGGCCGTTTCTCACGCTTTTGCAGTAGGATCAGAATTCTCGGACAGCCTCCTAGCTTAGAAGTATTATTTTGACCGGAGGGATTATGTCTCAACCATTTTATATTACAACCCCTATCTACTATGTAAACTCAAAGCCCCATATTGGGCATGCATATTCTACGATTATTGCTGATGCACTCAAACGATTTTATAGAATGGCAGGAAGGGACACCTATTTTTTGACAGGAACTGACGAGCATGGAGACAAGGTGGTCCGCGCCGCCCAGGAAGCAGGGATGAACCCTAAGAGTTATGCTGATGAGATAAGCGACATGTTCCGTGCTCTTTGGCCTGAACTCGGCATAGAGCATGATCAATTTATCCGTACCTCCTATCCCGAGCATCAGAAGGTGGTGCAATACGTATTGCAACGGGTGTATGACACCGGAGATATATACTTTAGCGAATATGAAGGATTGTATTGCTTCGGGTGTGAACGATTCTATACAGAAAAAGAGCTGGTAGACGGAAAATGTCCGGATCATAAAACAGCGCCGGAGAAGATATCAGAATCGAATTATTTTTTAAAGATGAGCAAGTACCAGGATTGGCTCGCGAACCATATAAAGAAGAATCCTGATTTTATAACTCCGGAGCGATATAGAAACGAAGTATTAGCGTTTCTCAAAGAGCCTTTAGAAGACCTTTGCATTTCACGACCCAAGACCCGCCTTCAATGGGGGATCACACTCCCTTTTGATGACAAATATGTGGCATATGTCTGGTTCGATGCCCTGTTAAACTATATCTCAGCTCTTGGGTATCCGGATGGGGAGCTCTTTAAAAGATACTGGCCTGTAGCGCATCATATTATTGCCAAGGACATATTAAAGCCCCACGCGATTTACTGGCCTATTATGTTGAAGGCCGCAGGGATTCCCCTGTACAAACATTTGAAGGTGCATGGCTATTGGAATGTAGATGAGAGTAAGATGTCAAAAAGTATAGGGAATGTGGTGGATCCTCTGCGTATAAAAAACACTTACGGGAGCGATCCCTTCCGCTATTTCTTGGCCAGGGAGATGGCTTTTGGACTTGATTCAAATTTTAGTGAGTCAGCTCTGATTCAACGGATTAATTCTGATCTTGCCAATGATCTGGGAAACCTATTCAGTCGTAGTGTCAGCATGATCCATAAGTACTTTGGATGTGTTGTTCCAAAACCGGTTTCCGGGGTAGAAACCGATCTTGATTCCGCACTCGCCGAAGATGCGATCAGTATGGTCAAAACCGCACAGAAGGAGATAGAAGGTTTTGCATTTCATAAGGGGCTGATGAGCATATGGGAATTTATTAATAAACTCAATAAATACATAGATACGAACGCCCCCTGGTCTCTGGCAAAAGAAAAAGGGGGCAGAGCCCGGCTTCAGACAGTAATGTATAACGTCATGGAAGGCCTCAGAATTGTTTGCGGAATGATTTTCCCCTTTATACCGGCGACTTCACAGAAGATGCGAAAATATTTTGGTCTTGATCCGGATAGAATATTTACCCTTTCCGATCTTTCTGAATGGGGTGGTTTGAAGCCTGGCGTGGTGGTTCCCAAGGCAATCGCGTTGTTCCCAAGGGTGGATGTGAAAAAAGGAGGAGACGTTTCCCTTACAGTGAAACCGGAGATCGAGTTCAAGGATTTTGAGACATTGGACCTTCGAGCGGGAATTGTGCTTGAAGCCGAGGCTATTCCTAATTCTAAAAAGTTGTTGAAACTTAAAGTTGATATTGGAGAAGAACGTCAGATAGTAGCGGGTATAGGCGCCAGTTATGCTCCGGCTGACCTGATAGGTAAGAAGGTGATAGTTGTCGCAAACCTAAAACCGACAAAATTGATGGGAGTCCTTTCCCAGGGAATGATACTGGCTGCTGTGTCCCAAAAACGATGTTATGTTCCGACTGTTCAGGGGGATGTTGAGCCGGGAACAAAGGTAAGTTAAGAGACCTTTAAAAAACGTTTCCCGCTATCAGCGGGATTCAAGGTCAAGGAAAACGAAGATTATAACCGATGGCTCATGGAATCGAGAAACTCCTGATTGTCTTTTGTCCCTTTCATCTTATCGAGCATAAACTCCATAGTGTCAATCGGATTAAGTGGCGAAAGTAACTTGCGGAGGATCCAGACTCTGTTGAGAGTCTCAGGATCAAGGAGAAGTTCTTCTTTACGTGTACCGGACCGGTTGATATCTATTGCAGGGAAGACTCTCCTATCTGAAAGCTTCCGATCCAAATGTATCTCCATATTACCTGTACCCTTGAATTCCTCAAATATGACTTCATCCATCCGGCTGCCGGTATCGACAAGGGCTGTTGCGATGATGGTGAGGCTCCCGCCTTCTTCCATATTTCGGGCCGCGCCAAAGAATCTTTTTGGCCGGTGCAGGGCATTGGAGTCGACCCCACCGGAAAGGATTTTGCCGCTTGGGGGCACAACAGTATTGTAAGCACGTGCCAGGCGCGTGATACTATCCAGGAGTATAACCACGTCTTTTTTATGTTCAACGAGACGCTTTGCTTTTTCAATGACCATTTCGGCCACCTGCACATGTCTTTGTGGGGGTTCATCGAATGTGGAACTTACCACCTCTGCCTTTACTGAACGAGCCATATCGGTTACTTCTTCAGGACGTTCATCAATAAGGAGTACTATTAGTATGGCATCATTGTGATTGTTTGTTATGCTGTTGGCGATATCCTGTAAGAGCATGGTCTTGCCGGTTCTTGGAGCGGAAACAATCAGTCCACGCTGTCCGAATCCGATCGGTGCCATCATATCCATTATTCTCATGGAATAGTTGTCTGGTTCTCTTTCGAGTACGATCCTTTTTTCCGGATAGAGTGGTGTTAAGTTGTCGAACAGGATTTTATCTCTGGATGCCTCCGGATCTCCAAAATTAACGGCTTCTACCTTAAGAAGGGCAAAGTATCGTTCCCCCTCTTTGGGCGGACGAATTTGACCGGCTACTGTGTCGCCGGTGCGAAGGTTGAACCTTCGGATTTGGGACGGAGAGACATAAATATCGTCTGGTCCCGGGAGATAGTTGTAGTCTGGTGCGCGAAGAAACCCAAAGCCGTCCGGCAGCGTTTCCAGCACACCCAGCCCGTAGATCGAACCATTTCTTTCAGTTTGTGCCTGGAGGAGGGCGAAGATCAATTCTTGTTTTCTTAGTCCGGAGGCCCCTTCAATTTTAAAGGACTTGGCCATGGCGGTCAATTCCTTGATCTTTTTTTCCTTTAGTTCCTGTAAATTCATACGATTTTCCTTTTTGTACATGAGATTTTTGTAAATAGTCAGGTACCTTGCCGAAAATTATTCAAGGCAGAGCCAAGATAACTATTTAAGTTCATATCATTATTCACTTTGTGTCTTTGTGCCTTAGTGGCTGAATAGTTGCAGCTTCTTTTGAAATTCAGGGGGCACTTGTCATACTCGAGCACGAAGAGCGAGTTTTGGAATCGCCTGAAGCAAGCCATAGACTTATTAAAAACGTCTTAGACAAAACGAAAAGGAATTTAGGTAGCAGTCCGCTTACAAAAGTCCTTGCCTCGATGAGATCAACAGAGATAAGAAACAGCGTTTTATCTTATTTGTTGGTGTTATGACTTGGAATAAGTTAGAACTTATGAATTCCCCATTTGGTAGGTATCCATTGCGTACAATAATTTCATTTATACCATAACACGTTCTCTGTCAAGACTTTTCGACAGTTTTTCATATATTTCTAACACTATTCTTGACAAATTTTCCATGGTCCCACTGTTTTCGATTATGAAATCGGCATATTTCCTTTTTTCTTTAGTAGATATTTGTATATCTAAAAGGGCCTTTACACTCTCAGCGGAAACATTGTCCCTCTTCATTAAACGTTGTATCTGCTGAGAGGGGGTGGCGGACACGAGGATAACCACATCAAAGAAATCTTGAAGGCCGCATTCGATCAGAAGAGGGACTTCTGCCACGAGGAGTCCGCCGGGAGAGGTCTTTTCCAAGACCTTCATCCGTTTTTTCATATTATGCAGGATTTCAGGATGTGTTAATTTCTCCAGAGTCTTGCGTGCGTCGGGATCGATCAGTATGATTTCACGGAGCTTGCGGCGATCTATAGAATCATCCGATTCTAAAATTCCCCTTCCAAAATAGTCCACGATTTGTTGCCAGCAATCGGTATGCGGCCGCACCACCTCCCGTGATATCATGTCGAGGTTAATTGTGTGGGCCCCCAATTTTTTGAATTCAGCGCATACAATACTCTTCCCAGAGCCTGCACCGCCTGTGACAGCTACTTTTAGCACTCCAATACTCCATCACTCCAAAAAAAGTATTGAATTAGGCAGAACTGTTGCCTCGCTCTGGGCGTGGATTGTTTACTTATACCGTCTCAGGGTTTCCAGAAGGTTTTCCATATCCTCTGGAAGTGGGGCTTCAACAGAAACCCTTTCCTGTGTTCGCGGATGTTTGAATGATAATTTCCACGCGTGCAGCATCTGCCTGCGGACTTTTCTGAGGAGCTCAGAAAGGGCCTTTGGAGAGATGTTCGCCCAGCGTTTTTGCCCACCATATGTAGGATCCCCGATCACGGGATGATGAATGGCTGATAGATGTGTTCGAATCTGGTGAGTCCGTCCGGTTTTTATGTTGATTTCAAGAAGAGAGACTTTCTTAAATGATTTTTTTACCTTCCATATTGTTTCACTTGGTCGCCCACGTTTGCTTTGAGTGGACATCTTTTTGCGGTCGACCGGATGTCTACCAATTGGAAGCTGAATAGTCCCGCTTTTTGTCCTCATTACCCCGTATACAAGAGCGAGATACACTTTTTTGACGCTTCTATCCTTGAACTGTCGGCTTAATTCTTCGTGTGTTTCTTCATTTTTTGCCACTACAATGCAGCCTGATGTCTCTTTGTCCAGACGATGGACGATGCCGGGGCGGCGCTCGTCTCCAATTCCTTCCAGATCGGTGCAGTGGGCAAGCAGGGCGTTTACCAGGGTTCCGGAATTATGACCTGCTGCCGGATGAACTACCATCCCATGTGGTTTGTTGATTACCAGAAGGTCTTTGTCTTCATACAGAATCGCAAGAGGGGTCTCTTCCGGCATAAGCTTAGACGGTGTTGGAGGTGGAATAGTGATAGAGACGGTATCCCCGGCCTTAAGACGATACCCTGGCTTTTGGGTTAATAGATCGTTGACATGGACATGGCCGTCTTTTATGAGATTTGTGACGTGAGACCGCGATATGTTTGAAATATGATCGGCTACCGCGAGATCGAGGCGTTGTTTTGCTTCTTCTTGGGATGCTACAAATTGGTGTGCCGATTTATCTTGCAATGTTGAGGTGTCGTCATCGTCATTTTGACTGAATATTTTGTTAATTTTTTCCTCTATTTTTTTTTCTTCGGTTTTCATGGCGATTGCCAGTTCTTTTACCAGTAAGCCTTGGGCCGTGTCGAGCATTTTGCGCTCTCCAAACGAGAGGTCTTTTAAGACCTTGAGTAAAAAGAGATCCCTGAGGACCTCAGATACTTCATAGACCGACCCTGTCTTTATCTTGTCCATATAGTCCCGGTATCGCCGGTTCCAGGTCTGATTATCAGGCGGGATATCCCTTTTTTTCAGAATCTTATAGACCTTGGCCACTTCCTTGGGTTTGATAATTTCGCGCAATCCAACCGCGTCCACATTTTGGACGGGAATCATGATGATCATCTCGGTTTCCAGAATACGCATTATATAAAAATCTTGCTTGGCCCCGGCGATCTCTTTGCTTTCTACTGATTCAATCTTTCCTACACCATGTGCGGGATAGACGGCCAAGTCACCTACTTGAAACATGGGAAAACCCCCTATACGTCAAACTAAAAGCTCTAAGACATATATTTTTATGCCTAAAAAAACATTTTATATCACATTATATCAAGAAATTCAAGATGCTTAAAAAAATAAAGGGTTGGCGCATTATCTGCGCCAACCCTTTATAACTAAATTTCAATGAATTGAAATTAAACGAGGAACGGGATCAAAAGAAGCGCTACCACGTTCAAGATCTTGATCATCGGGTTGATTGCCGGACCAGCCGTATCCTTGTAAGGATCGCCGACCGTATCACCGGTAACCGCAGCCTTGTGAGCATCGCTACCTTTGCCGCCAAGGTGACCATCTTCAATGTACTTCTTGGCGTTGTCCCATGCAGCCCCGCCAGTGGTCATGGAGAGAGCGACAAAGACACCGGTTATAATACTTCCGATCAGCACGCCGCCCAGAGCTATCTTGCCAAGGGCAAGACCTACGACAACAGGAGTTATCACCGGGATCAGGGCCGGAACGACCATCTCCTTGAGCGCGAACTTGGTGACGATGTCAACACATGTCCCATAATCCGGTTTTGCGGTGCCTTCCATGATTCCGGGGATCTCGCGGAACTGACGGCGAACCTCTTCAACAACCTTGCCGCCTGCCTTGCCCACAGCCTTCATGGCAATAGAGCCGAAAAGATAGGGGAGAAGACCACCGATGAAAAGACCGATGATAACATCGACATTGCTCAGGTCAAAGGTCAACTCTTTCCCGTGGCCTGCTGCCTCTGTAAGATCTTGCATGTAAGCGGAAAAAAGAACGAGGGCCGCGAGCGCCGCGGAACCGATCGCGTATCCCTTGGTAACAGCCTTTGTGGTGTTGCCGACTGCATCGAGCGGATCGGTAACATCGCGCACGCTTTGATCCATTCCAGCCATTTCAGCAATGCCACCGGCGTTATCAGTGATGGGGCCGTAGGCGTCAATAGCAATAACCATACCGGTCATAGAGAGCATAGACATGGCAGCCAGGGCGATTCCAAAAAGGCCGGCAAGGGAGTAAGATACCCCGATAGCAAGACAGATTGCAAGAACCGGAGCCGCGGTTGCCTGCATGCTCACAGCAAGACCTGCGATAAGGTTGGTCCCATGACCGGTGACGGAAGCCTGGGCAATCCCCTTTACCGGGGCATAGATGCCGGTATAGTATTCAGTGATGATAACAATAACCACGGTCAGGACCAGGCCGACCAGCGTGGCATAGTAGCAATTCATGGGATCCAGGCCGGGAATACCAGACATCAGAGCCTTGGTGACCGGATAAAAACCGATAGCAGCAAGGATGGCGGACCCGAACATCCCCTTGTAAAGGGCGCCCATGATGTACTTGCTTTCACCGAGTCTTACAAAGAAAGATGCAATGATGCTTGCAATGATGGAGACGGCGCCGAGCGCCAGCGGGAAGACAACTGCTCCGTGAAATTTCGGAAACAGGAGATGCGCGATGAGCATTGCAGCTACTGCGGTAACGGCATAGGTCTCAAACAGGTCTGCGGCCATGCCGGCGCAGTCACCAACATTATCGCCCACGTTGTCGGCGATAACAGCCGGGTTTCTCGGGTCGTCTTCCGGGATGCCTGCTTCCACCTTGCCAACAAGGTCTGCGCCGACGTCAGCGCCCTTGGTAAAGATACCGCCGCCGAGACGGGCAAAGATAGAGATAAGGCTTCCACCAAAGCCGAGCGCCACCAGCGCCTTGATGTCATGCGTAAAGAGATAAAAACCCGCCACTGACGTAAGGGCGAGACCGGCAACGATCATACCGGTAACAGTGCCGCCCTTAAAGGCCATGTTCAGACCAGCGGCGAGACCATCCTTGGCTGCCTCGGCAGTCCTGACATTGGCGATAACCGAGACCCTCATCCCGATGTAGCCTGCTATATAAGAGGCGACAGCGCCGATGATAAACCCGACTGCCATTGTTGCGCCCATGGTAGCGCCGATAATGGCTACAATGACTACAGCCGCGATAGCAATGGTCTTTAATTGACGATTTAAGTAAGCAATAGCCCCTTCCTTGATGGCGCCAGCAATTTCAGTCATTTTTTCATCGCCGGCAGGAGCTTTTTTGACATAAGCAATCAACGTTAGCGTGAACAATACCCCGAGAATACCCGCGAGGGTACTGTAGAGTTCTACATTCCCCAATATAGCGTCCAACATATTCTTTCCTCCCCAAATTTAGTTTATGTCATCAATTTTCTTGTTCAATATGATGGTTTCAACCGCTTCTTGTGCCCTGGAAACCACCTCCTCCACTACAGCTTGCTGTTGGGGATCAAACCTTCCCAACACATAATCGGTTACTTCTTCCCTGTTGTCAGGTCGCCCGATCCCGATTCTGATGCGGGAAAAAGACCCGCTTCCAAAAGTCTCTATTAAAGACCGTACACCCTTATGTCCTGCATGACCTCCTTTCTTTTTAATTTTGATTTTGCCAAACGGTAAGTCTATATCATCATGTACTACTAACACATCAGTCACATCTATCTTGAAATACCCGGCTATTTGCCGTGTGGGCGGGCCGCTTATATTCATATAGGCCATCGGCTTTGCCAGAATAACGGGTATCTCACGAATAAAACCTTTCCCATATACAGCGTTAAATTTCTCTTTGTTGAGCGGTATCCCATAAATCTCCGACAGCCGATCTATAACTCTAAAACCAATATTGTGTCTCGTATAATAATATTGTCTACCTGGATTTCCCAGCCCCACGATAAGATGCATTATCACTCATTTTCAGCAACGGACAACGGACCACTGTCAACGGACATCACCCTTTTTAGGTCTCAAAACTACCTGATACCCATTATGGTTATCCCGCTTCTTCAGTACTCTCTTCAGGGGCTGCTGCTTCTCCCTCTGGTGCAGCTTCTTCTTCTATACCTTCTTCAGCTTCTTCAACTTCTTCTTCTACAGTAGGAGCAAGAATCGTCACAACAGTGAAATTGGTATCAGCTATCAACGTGACCTTTTCGCTAACCGGAATGTCCTCAACGTGTACTGAATCACCGATGTCAAGATTGGTGACATCAATCTTAATCGCTTCAGGTATATCGAGCGGAAGACACAATACCTCCAGCTCATTGCGGATAAGCTGTACAAGTCCGCCTTCTTCAGCTCCTTTGGCATTGCCGGTCACAACAACGGGTACTTCCACCTTTATTGCTTTGTCCATAGTAATTTCATAAAAGTCTACATGCAGATAGTCCTGCGTAACCGGGACCGTCTGCAGTTCTTTCACCATAGCCATTTTGGCGCTGTTTTTATCATCATCAACAACCAACTTTAAAATCACATTTTCACTAAAACTCGATAATATTTTTTTCAACTCCCGGACAGACACTGCAAGTGAAACCGCTTCAGTGTTGGGGCCGTACAATATCGCCGGAATCATCCCCTCTCTTCTCAGGCTCCGTGCCACGTTCTTTCCGGTTGTAGTTCGATGTGATGTGTTTAATTCAAAGGTTTCCAAAAATATTCCTCCCCGTATCTTTTAAATTTCTTTCCTAATTTTTCCAATTCCTAAATCCCTAAATTCTAGACAAAGAGTGAACTTACTGATCTTCCCGTATGACTCCTTATTATCGTTTCTCCTAAAAGTTCTGCTACGGACAGCACACGGATTTTTTCGCATGTTTTTGATTTCTCATTCAGTGGAATCGTATTAGTAACCACCACACTTTTAAGAGGGGAATCACAGATACGTTTAATAGCCGGTCCGGACAAAACAGCATGCGCACAGCATGCGTGTACCTCCTTAACCCCTTGCTGTGTGAGCGCTTCGGCGGCCTGCATCAGGGTCCCGGCTGTATCGATCATGTCATCTAAGATGATCACCCTTTTCCCCTTTACGTCACCGATTACATTCATTGCCTTTGCAATATTGGGCGCCTCACGACGTTTGTCTATAATGGCAAGCCCTGCATGGAGCCTCTTGGCAAAGGCCCGTGCGCGTTCGACACCCCCTGCGTCAGGAGATACAATAATAATATCGTCTTTCAGATTCTCTTTGATGTAATTCAAAAGCACGGGCGCCGCAAAGATGTTATCAACCGGAATATCAAAAAAACCCTGTATCTGACCGGCATGAAGGTCGATTGTGATGATACGATTGGCGCCTGCCATGGTAATAAGATTGGCGACCAGCTTGGCGCTGATCGGAACCCTTGGCGCTACTTTTTTATCTTGGCGCGCGTAACCGTAATAAGGAACCACCACGGTTATGCGCATAGCAGAAGAGCGTCTGCATGCATCTATCATTAACAACAACTCAACCAGAAGATCATTGACCGGTTGACAGGTCGATTGCATTATAAAGACATCTTTTCCACGTATATTTTCCTGGATTTCAATCTGGATCTCGCCGTCACTAAAAGTGGTGACCTTCGCGTTACCCAAGGAGATATTGAGGTATTCGCATACCTCATCGGCCAGTGTTAGGTTAGAGTTTCCCGTAAATAGTATAAATTCGTACATAGTGCGTTTCTAATCCCCGAATAAAATTCCTATAACGGCCTTGATCTTACATGCAACAACAATCAATCTTCAATCGAAAATCGTCAATTTACTGGCTGGGGTGGGAGGATTCGAACCTCCGAATGCAGGAACCAAAGTCCTGTGTCTTACCACTTGACGACACCCCAACGTATTGGGCCCTACAGTAGTGGCTCAGCCAAAAACAGATCCCATTCCCCTTTTGTACTGATAGATCTATAAGCTGCCCGGGCTTTATCAAGAGTGTCGAATATGCCAAAAATTGTTGACCCACTACCGGACATAAGGGCACCCTCAGCCCCAGATTCGATAAGAACCCTTTTTATGTCTTCCAATTCCGGATGTTTTTGAAGGGTTACTTGCTCTAAATCATTATGCAAAAGCTGTTTAAGGCCGAAAAAAGTTCTTATAAGAGTAGCAACTTTATAATTTATTTCACTTTTTGTCAACTTTAAATTTTCATATACATATGCTGTGGAGACCTCAATGCCTGGATAGATTAATACAACCCAAAAAGGGGGTAGGCCGTTCAGTGGCGTAAGTCTATCTCCTATACCGGTGGCCTTGGCCGGAGACTGGAGAATAAAAAAAGGGATATCAGCTCCTATTTCGCGGGCCATAGACATAAGAGTCTCTTTAGCAAAGAAATTCTGATAGTGCCGGTTCAAGGCCATCAGTACAGAGGCGGCATTACTGCTTCCGCCGCCCAGTCCGGCGGCAACCGGAATGACCTTGTCAATGGTGATCCTTACTCCATCAGATACTCCGCATCTCTTCATAAAGAGATCAGCAGCCTTGTAAGCAAGATTCGATGAATCTTCAGGGACTCGTGGGTCAGGGCATTGTACCGTTATTGTGGGAACATCAAACGAAAGTGTTATATTGTCAAAAAGCCCCACAGGGCACATGATAGACACAATGTCATGATACCCATCTTCCCGCCTGCGAAGCACCTTTAGGAAAAGATTTATTTTTGCCGGGGATTTTATGACCAGCATTTATTCTATTTCTCAAGCGCTATGATCATGAAAATCGCTTTTCTTCTTACCAGGAGCCGCAATTTTTTTTCATTTTTCAGCTCCTTGAGCCTTTTCTTGTACTCCTTGACATTACGGACGGATTTTCTGTTGATCTCCTTGATAATATCCCCGGTTCTCAGACCAGACTCTGCCCCCTTACTGTCCGGGTCAATTTTTACTATAACGATCCCTTGGGTATCCTCAATGCCGTAGTGATCCGCAACCTCCGGTGTAATATCACTGACTGTTATTCCAAAATCGCTTTCAATGCCTGGTTCTTTCATGGCGATTTGTTCTTTGTCTTCAGTGCGTTTTGTGATAACTGGATAAACGATTTTTTCCTTGCCATTTCGGATTATTTTTATCTTTATCCTTTTGCCGACCGCAACTTCAGCAATCAAACGGCTCAGGTCTCTGCTGTCATTTATCTTTTTTTCATTTATTTCTACAATGATATCTTTGGGCTTGATCCCTGCCTTGTCGGCCGGGTCTCCTTTGAACACCTCGCCGACCAGTGCTCCCTTGCCGTCTTTTACTCCGTAATATTCAGCCAACTCAGGGGTCAGGTCCTGGATACTGACACCGAGCCATCCGCGAGTGACATGACCGTGTTCTTTTAGTTGTTTTATTATATTTCGGGCCATATTAATCGGGATGGCAAAACCGATTCCTTGCCCCCCGGCAACGATCGCCGTGTTGATACCAACGACCTTTCCCTCCATATCGATCAACGGACCGCCGCTGTTTCCAGGGTTAATAGAGGCATCGGTTTGAATAAAGTCATCATAAGGCCCGGAGCCGATAACACGCCCCTTGGCGCTTACAATTCCAGCGGTCACCGTATGTTCCAAACCAAAAGGACTCCCTATCGCCAAGACCCAATCCCCTACAGCAAGGGCGTCAGAGTCTCCAAATGTAACGGTCGGGAGACCATTTTTTGTTTTTATCTTGATCAATGCAATATCTGTTTTTGGATCTCTTCCGAAAAACTCGGCATCAAATTCCTTGCCGTTTGCCAGTTTTACTCTGATCTTGTCAGCGCCTTCAATTACATGATTGTTGGTGACGATAAATCCTTCCTTATCTACGACAAATCCTGAACCAAGGCTTCGTTGTTTATAATCATGTTCAGGAATCTCTCCAAAAAATTTTTCAAAAAAGTCTTTAAGCGGATCGTCCTTTCCAAATGGTCCCTGAAAATGTTTAAATACCCTTCCTCCACCTTTAACGGTTTTCACTGTTCGTATATTTACCACTGCCGGGCTGGTCGTTTTTGCCAGCTCAGAGAAATTGGCCGGAATCATGACAGTAGCAGGGTTGGGGGCAGCCTCTGATTTTTTTGCAATCCCTGCCCCGGCAATAGCGACAAGGGAAATTGCAGTAAAGAATAATAAAGTTCTCATTAGAGGGTGTTTTCGGTTTTTAACCATGATCATGTGTGTTCTCCCTGGTTTTACGAAATCATCATTTTTTCTTTGCGATATAACGCATCCTGAGATCATAGAGGATATTGCTCAGGAAATTTTTTTCGTCTGAAGTCAAATTTCCCTTGGTCTTTTCATCAAGCATTCCCAAAATATTTATGGTCTGTTTTGCCAAAGGGAGATCTTCTTTTTGGGCTCCTGTACCCGGATCCGGTATTTCTCCGAGATGGAGAAGGGCTGACGAACTCAAAGATAAGATAAACGTGGAGAAAGTTACTTCCGGGAGTTGAGCCTTGGCCTCTTCTTCAGGTTCCTTTTTTTCTCTTGATACCTGTTCGCTTGGTCTTTGTTCTCCTTGTTGTTCGGCGCCGCCTGGTTCTTGCGAAAAAATGCGTTTGTCCTTAATGACAAATCCCTTTTCTTCTTTTGCCACAATTGCCTCCATATATAAGCAGTTTATCGTTCATAGAAAAAATAATTTTGGATATGTCTTCTTCTACAGCTCCAATTGTTTGACTGATTTGACCAATGGAAGAGATTGAAGCTCCTGAAGTACCTTGTTTGATGCAGAGGTGTCTGTCACAAGAAAGATTACATTGCGGCCTCCGTCCGCATCCTGTCCCACATGCATGCGGGCAATGTTGATGCCGTGTTTTCCTAATACCATTGCGATACTCCCGATCGCTCCTGGTTTGTCTTCATTGTTTACGGATAAAATATGCCCCTCCGGCACCAAGTCGAGACGAGAGGTATTGATACGGACAATTCTTGGATCGTTTTTCCCAAACAGAGCGCCGGAAATGGTGTTGGTCCCATCAGCGGCTTTTGCTTGCATGGTGATCAGATTGGCATAATCTTCAACCTCGGTGCTCCTGGATTCCACCACCTTAATGCCGCGCTCTTTGGCTATTGCCGGTGCATTGACAAAGTTAACAGCGTCTTTCAAAATAGGGGTTAAGAATCCTTTCAGGGCCGCTATGGTGACAGGAGACATATCAACACCGGAAAAGTCTCCTATATACTCGATTTTTACCTCATTAACAGCGCCTTCCGCAAGCTGATATTGGAGGCTCCCCATGCGCTCGGCCAGAACAAGGTAGGGATTTAACATGTCAAGCAGTTCTCCTGTGACCGATGGTACATTCACCGCATTAATAACGGTTCCGTTTTGGAGATAGTCGATAATCTGCTTGGCCACGGATACCGCTACATTGACCTGTGCCTCAGTGGTTGAGGCCCCCAGGTGGGGGGTCGCTATAACGTTGTCTAATTCAAAGAGGGGAGATTTGCCCGGAGGTTCTGTTTCAAACACATCGAGAGCTGCTCCGGCCACCTTGCCGGATTTTAATGCCTCAAGGAGGGCCGCTTCGTTCACTATTCCCCCCCGTGCGCAATGGATGAACATTACCCCATTTTTCATCTGATCAAATGCAGACTTATTCACAAGTCCCATAGTGCTTTCCATCTTGGGGACATGGACGGTAATATAATCGGACCTCTTGAAAAGCTCTTCTATGGATACCGATTCCACGCCTGCTTTGTCCAGGACTTCCTTATTGGCATAAGGATCATGAACGATAACCTTCATCTTGAGTCCTTTTGCCCGGTTTGCAACGATGCTCCCTATCCGTCCAAAGCCGATTATGCCGAGAGTCTTATTGAAGATTTCTCTCCCCCTGAGTTTTTTCTTCTCCCAAAGGCCTGCTTTTAAGGAGGATGTTCCCTGTGGAATATTCCTTGAGAGGGAGAGCATGAGCGCTATCGTATGCTCTGCGGCGGTAATCACATTCCCTTCCGGTGTGTTCATTACAACCACGCCGTTTTTTGTCGCCGTGGGAATGTCCACATTATCCAGACCGATACCGGCACGCCCAATCACCTTTAGCTTAGTGGCCGCCTCAATTATCTCTTTTGTGACCTTGGTGGCGCTCCGAATGACTAAGGCATCATAATCTTTTATAATTTTTTTTAAATCTTCCGGAGGAAGACCGACATTGACATCCACATCAATTCCGTCGGCCTCCTGAAACATTTCAATGCCGATATCTGCCAAATTGTCACTGACCAGTACCTTCATTATAAGTATTCCTCCCATTATGAATCACTTTGACTAAGGCATAGTATTTATAACCTAAACTTTGTACTTTTAAAATGAATAAATTGTCAAGTGCAAACGGGTCAATTTTTCCTTGACGCGTCATCTTTCTTTGTAGTAGTAACTTTTTTTTGCCGAAAAATCGTTGCGTTAGCATGTTAATAAAATGGCAGAAAGTACTATGAGGCTGTCCGAGAATTCCGATCCTACTGCAAAAGAGTGAGAAACGGCCCAAATTCTCGGACAGCCTCCTATGGAGGAAGAAATGATAGAAAATCGCGTGCACAATTTCAATCCCGGTCCAGCGGCCCTTCCGCTGCCTGTTTTAGCAGAGATTCGAGATGAATTCTTGAATTATAAAGGCTCTGGAATGTCTATTACAGAGGTGAGTCATCGATCAAAGTGGTTTGATGAAGTCATCAGTGATGCAAAATCTCGCGTCAAAAGACTCTTAAAACTGAATGACGACTATCATGTGCTTTTCCTGCAAGGGGGCGCCAGTATGCAGTTTTGTATGGCTCCCATGAACTTGATTCCTGGGGGTCAACCCGCTGATTATGTTAATACCGGTACCTGGTCTACCAAAGCGATCAAGGAAGCCCGGATCCAGGGGAAAAAGGTCAATGTGGTCGCTTCTTCAGAGGACAAGAATTTCTGTTATATCCCTCGTGACATCTCCTTTACCAAAGGAGCGGCATATGTGCACCTTACCTCTAACAACACGATCAAGGGGACCCAATGGGCCCCTTTCCCGGATACCGGTGACGTCCCGATTGTGTGCGACATGTCTTCTGATATTATGAGCCGGCCTTTTGACGTCGCTCCTTTTGGATTGATTTATGCCGGGGCACAAAAGAATATAGGACCGGCCGGCGTCACCCTGGTAATTATCCGGGATGATATGGTGAAGCGGGTCCCTGAAAATATTCCCACCATGCTTAAGTATTCAACATTCGTAAGCAAGAATTCCATGTTCAATACCCCCCCCTGTTTTGCCATTTACACGTGCCAGGTGGTCCTGAAATGGCTGGAAGAGACCATAGGCGGCCTGGAGAATATGGAAAAGATAAACCGGGAAAAAGGATCGATCCTTTATGATGTGATAGATAACAATGATTTTTACCAGGGCACGGCGGAAATGGATAGCAGGTCGTTTATGAATGTGACGTTTCGTCTTCCAAGTGAGGAATTAGAAAAGGAGTTTGTGGCTGAGGCCCTTGGGAATGGATTAGGGGGGCTGAAGGGCCATCGTTCAGTAGGAGGGTGCCGCGCCTCCATCTATAATGCGACAGGAATCGATGCAGTTCAAACCCTTGTAGATTTTATGAAAGAGTTTGCGCGTAAAAAATGATAAAACTCGGAATCATAGGCCTTCAGCGAAGTGGTAAGTCAACGGTATTTCGCGCCCTGACCGGAAGCCGCGGGGATGCGGAGACTTCCTACCGGAAGGGTACGGATCAGATAGGGGTGGTTTCTGTCCCTGACGATAGGGTAGACATGCTAAGCAGTATGTATAATCCTAAAAAGACCACGTATGCCCAGGTCGAGTATCTTCTCCCTGCCCCCAACACTACTAGGAGGTCCCGCGACAAAGAAGGGGAGACATGGAAGCTGGTTAAAAACTGTGACGCCCTGATCCACGTGATCCGCAATTTTCAGGAACCTGGAGGGGAACCTCCGAAGAGCCGGGACGACTTTCAGAAACTGGAAGAGGAACTGATCTTTACGGATCTTATGATCGTGGAAAAGCGGCTCGAACGGATCGAATCAGAGAAAAAAAAGGGTAGAAAGATAAATGAAGAAGAATATTCTCTCCTGCAGTCTTCCCTTGAAATCCTTGAGGCAGAGAATCCGTTGCGGGGTGTTCCGGAACTCGCCTCTTCCCCTCTCCTAAGAGGGTACACATTCCTTTCCGCAAAGCCGATTCTGGTTCTGTTCAACAATCCTGATGAAGATGATACATCCCCCGACTGGGTAAAAACGGAAGAAAAACTGAATACGATGGTAGTCCGGGGAAAGTTGGAGATGGAGCTTGCACAGATGTCTTCTGAGGATGCCGCAGAGTTTTTGGCAGAGTTTGATATCAATGCCTCTGCGCTCGACCGGGTGATACGTCGTTCATACGAACTTCTGGGGCTTATTTCCTTTTTTACCGTGGGAGAAGATGAAGTAAAGGCATGGACCATCAAAGAGGGGACAGTTGCACTTGATGCTGCTGACGTGATCCACTCAGATATTAAAAAGGGTTTTATACGGGCAGAAGTTGTGGCCTATGACGACCTGATAAAATCCGGCAGCTACCAGGAGGCAAAAAAAGAAGGACTGGTTCGTCTGGAAGGTAAAGAATATCCGGTAGCCGATGGTGACATCATCCATTTCCGGTTTAATGTGTAGGAATTTGTCATTTGTCATCTCTCATCTCTCATCTGTCATCTGTTCTCTGTCTTCTGACTTCTATTCTCTGTCCTTCACCTTCTTCAAGGCCGAACAAATTAAGACTTCAGGCGGGCCTCCAGGGCCTCCACCCGCTCCTTTAAGGCTTCAAAGTCTTGTTTGGAGATGCATTGAAATTCAGACAAAACCTTCTCGATTTCTTTTCTTCCCTTATTCTGAATCGATTCAAGGTCTTCACGTGCCTCTTCCAGCAGCTCTTTGGTCATCTTGTCGGCTTCGCCCGCAGTTAATTTGCCCTTACGGACAAGGGAACGCGTTACTGACTCTACTGTCTCCTTTGCAATAGCAGCAGCGCCCAGCCCCATCCAAAATCCCTTCTTGAGTAAGTCGATCATCTTATCCCCCCTTTGAAATATCAAGCTTCGGAAGTTATACAAGTTGGGTCGAGCAGTCAAGTGGTCGAGTAGTCAAGTGGTTAACAACTCGACCCATTGCGTAGCGAAGCAGAACTAAGTTTTTTATACCATCTGGTAAGTCGCGTGGCAACACATCTTTCAGGATTCTTGACATTTAGGATTTAACATGGGATTGAAGATTGTCGATTGAAGATTGTTGATTGAAGATTGTCGATTGAGTTGTCTTTCACAAATCTTCAATCGTCAATCGTCAATCTTCAATGGATTTAGGGAGGTCGTATGTCAGGTCATTCAAAATGGAGCACAATAAAACACAAGAAAGGGGCAGCTGATGCTAAACGAGGGAAGGTGTTTACCAAGCTGATCAAAGAAATTACCGTTGCTGCCAAAACGGGGGGGGGTGATCCGGACAGTAACCCGCGGCTTCGGAGCGCTATCGCAGCCGCCAAAGCAGAAAACATGCCAAAAGATAATATGGATAGGGCCATTAAAAAGGGGACAGGAGAACTGGAGGGGGTTAATTATGAAGAGGTCTTCTATGAAGGATACGGTCCGGGGGGCGCCGCGGTCTTAGTCGAATCACTGACCGACAATAAGAACAGAACAGTAGCTGACGTCCGTTATATCTTTAGCAAGTCGGGCGGGAGTCTCGGGGAAAATGGATGTGTTGCCTGGATGTTCAAGACAAAAGGGTTCATTGTGGTCGACAAAAAGGAAGTAGATGAAGACACACTGATGGAAGTGGCCCTTGATGCCGGCGCTGAGGACATTGCCGAGGATAATGGTAACTTTGAGGTAAAGACATCTCCTGCTGAATTTGAACAGGTCAAAAGCGCTCTCGATAAAAAGGGTATAAAATATGCGATGGCGGAAATCAGTATGATACCAGACAGCAATGTCAAACTCGAAGGAAAAGACGCGGAACAGATGCTACGTTTAATGGACGCCCTCGAGGACAATGATGATGTTCAGAAGGTATATTCGAATTTTGACATATCAGATGCGGTTATGGAAAGTATAAGCTAATACGAGTTGCGGGTTACGGGTTGCGGGTTACGAGTTGCGGGTTACGAGTTACGGGTTAAACATGGAAAGGAATGAAATGTTATAAAGATATTTATAATGAATCAGGTGGCAAAACACACAGATTCATTCAGTACATAAAGACAGATTCCAAATAAAACTCGTAACACGCAACCCGCAACTCGTAACTGTATGTATCTGTGAAAATCTGTGTCCTATTTTAAGATTCTTTGTTGGGAGAACATAATGAATATTTGTATCGTTGGTGTTGGATATGTGGGGTTGGTGACCGGAGCCTGTTTTGCGGAATTCGGTCTTCGTGTTACCTGTGTGGATAATGACAGTTCCAAAATCGAACTTTTGAATAATGGAAAGATTCCTATCTATGAACCTGGTCTGACGGAATTGGTTCAAAAAAATGTAAATGAGGAGAGGCTCTTTTTTACAACAGACATTAAAGAAAGCGTCCGTAATGCGTTGGTTGTTTTTATTGCAGTCGGGACCCCCTCCGACTCTACCGGATCTGCTGATCTGACGTATGTGAAAGAGGTTGCCAAATCGATCGGCCAAACCATGGACGGATATAAGGTTGTGGTGACCAAGAGTACAGTCCCCGTGGGAACCGGTAAAATGATAGAGGACATAATAAAGGAGAACCAAGTAGAGCCGTTATCCTTTGATGTGGCTTCCAACCCGGAATTTTTGCGGGAGGGTTCGGCATTAGAGGATTTCATGCGCCCCAATCGGGTAGTAATAGGCGCTGAAAGTGAACAGGCTATCGCAATTTTGAAGGATCTGTATGCGCCGCTTTATCTTATAGAAGCACCGTTTGTTATTACCAATGTGGCTACCGCTGAGATGATCAAGTATGCCTCGAACGCGTTTTTAGCCACAAAGGTCTCTTTTATTAACGAGATGGCAAACATTTGTGAAAGAGTGGGAGCAGACGTCCATAAGGTGGCAAAAGGTATGGGACTCGACAAGAGAATCGGCTCTAAGTTTTTACATCCCGGGCCTGGTTTTGGCGGCTCGTGTTTTCCGAAAGATACGGAAGCTATTTGCCAAATCGCTAAGACATACGGATATGATTTTAAAATCGTAGAATCGGTAATGGAGGTTAACAAGGAAAGGCCGGGATTAATGGTAGAAAAGATAGAATCGGCCGTAGAAAATATCAACGGGCTGCTTGTGGGTATATTGGGCCTCACCTTTAAGCCGAATACGGATGATATGCGAGACTCTCCTGCTATCCCAATAATTGAAGAACTGCAGAGAAAAGGGGCTAAGATCCAGGCATTTGATCCCATAGGCATGGAAGAGGCGAAAAAATATCTTGACGGGATCGATTATAAACATGATGCATACGCTGCTGCAGAAGGTGCGGATGTCCTGGTTTTTGTCACCGAATGGAATCAGTTTAGAAATATTGACTGGAACAGGGTAAAGAATCTCATGCGCAATCCGAATGTTGTTGACCTGAGAAATATATATGAACCAGCCCGTATGAGAAAATTGGGGTTTGACTACACCAGCGTGGGCAGGTCGTAGATGAGTACCCCACAAAAACCAAAACCTGCCAAACTAATTGTCGGCCTCTTCTTGAACGACAAGGTGATCATTAAAAAAGTGACCGAATCACTGGTGGCATATTGTGGACAGCCTGACGCGATCAGCCCCTGGCTTTCTTTTCACCACACAGACTATTATACTCCGGAGATGGGACAGCCTCTGTTCAGGCGTTTGTTCGCGTTTGGTGATTTGATAGAACAGGAAAGTCTATCCGACATCAAGTTGTTCAGTAATAAACTCGAGAGAGACTTTATGTCAGGAGGCAAGCGTCGTGTAAATATCGATCCAGGCTACCTCCTTGCGGAACGGTTTGTATTGGCTACGGGGAAAAATTATACCCATCGCATATACTTGAAGGATGGAATTTATGCGGATTTGACACTAATTTATCATAAAGGAAGATTCCACACACTTGATTGGACGTATCCGGATTATACTGAAGAAAGGATACTTGTCTTTTTGGAGAGTGTAAGGGGAAAATATTTGCGACAGATTAAATGTAACGGTTTATATCACCGCAAAGACGCAAAGAACGCAAAGAAAAATTGAATAAAGAGGAAGATAAATTTCTAAGGGAAATTATTTTCTGAAAAGGGAATTAAAAGAATTGTCAATAAGCTTTAAAACTTTGCGCCCTTTGCGTCTTTGCGGTGAATTATTGCTTGAGAAGGGATGATAACGAATGATCAAAAGCATGACCGCTTTTGGCAGAAGTAAAACAAAGTTAGATAATAGAACGTTTACAGTTGAAATACGTTCTCTGAACCATAGATATCGCGATATTGTTGTTCGGCTGCCAAGATATTTGATAGCACTAGAAAATCGTACTAAAAAACTGATTGAAGCGCGAGTTTTTAGGGGGTCAATTGAACTAACGGTTGATATCAAACATGACAAAGAGTCGAATATTGATCTGCGGCTGAATGTTCCTCTTGCCGAATCTTATTATTCTGTTTTGAAAAAATTGAAAGAGGCGCTTAAGATTGAGGAACCCATTTCATTGGATACGATACTTGCATATGAAGGCATTATAAGTGCTGAAGATGTTGAAATAGATCCGGATCAATTCTGGGATGGACTTTCATTATGTATTGGGGAAGCCCTTGATACAGTGGAAGAGATGAAAAGGACGGAAGGTATCGCACTGTGTAAAGATTTATTGAAGCGTATCAGCGGAATTGAAGAAAGATTGAATAAAATCAGAGAGATGTCATCTTCTCTGTCTTTGATGTATTATAATCGGTTAAAAGAACGTGTTGTAAAATTGACAGAAGATATGGTAGAGGTGGATCCGAACCGTTTGGCGCAGGAAGCGGCTTTTTTGGCAGATAAGAGCGATATTAGCGAAGAGATTGTTCGCCTTTCAAGCCACTTGCAGCAGTTTCGCTCAATAATAGACTCAGAGGAGCCTTCAGGACGGCCGCTTAATTTCTTGTTGCAAGAGATGAACAGGGAGTCGAATACGATCGGTTCAAAAATCGGCGACGTCGAGTTGTCCCAGGTCGTGGTTGGGATTAAAAGTGAATTGGAGAAGATTCGGGAGCAAGTGCAGAACGTAGAGTAGTGTTTATTTAGAGCCTTAACCGCAAAGACGCGAAGAGCGCAAAGTTTAAAAGCACATTGGCGATTACTTTTTATTCCATATTTCATAAAGTTTTTCTTTGCGCTTTTTACGTCTTTGCGGTGGATATTACCATTTACCTTTGTTGAGGGGGGAGCATGGAATCAAAGTTGTTAAATATTGGTTTTGGCAATATGGTAGTTTCAAACCGTGTAGTGGCTATTGTAACACCTAGTTCGGCTCCGATGAAGCGATTGAAAGATGATGCCAAGGAAGGTGCGCG
>DAOVGD010000148.1 GCA_030672555.1 Desulfobacterales bacterium | reverse complement strand
TACAGAGAAGCGATTGACAGCTATTATGAAAACCCTAAAAACTATCATGTCAAAGGTGCCTGGCTGGAGGAATTAACCAGGATAAGCCACAGGGGATACTGTACCGGCTTTTACTTTGGTCATCCGGAAGAGACCATTCCGAACTATTCCAACCGTATCTGCGGCAGCGACTATATATTTGTAGGGAAAGTGCTCTCGCATAGTGGAGAAGGCAGGGTAAAGGTTGAGGTCCGCAACAAGATATTCAAAGGGGATGAGATTGAGATTTTGACAAAACAGGGACCGTCAAGGATAGACACGATTTACGATATCGTTGATACAGAGGGGGCATCCATCCCTTTCGCACAATCAGGGAGCGAAGTGACCATTACTTTATCAAACAATTGTTGCCCATATGATTTGCTGAGAAAGAAGGGATAATGTCCCTAATCTTTTGGCACGCCCGGCCCGACTCGAACGGGCGACCTACGGATTCGAAGTCCGGCGCTCTATCCAACTGAGCTACGGGCGCGTGAGAAAGAGGCCTTTGTAAGCGTTGTGCAAAGGTCTCAGAAAAAAATGGGGTGAGTGAAGGGACTTGAACCCTCGACAACCGGGGCCACAACCCGGTGCTCTACCAACTGAGCTACACCCACCATATAATCAAGCAAAAAACTATGTATCATAGGTAAAATCATATTTCAAGGGCTTTTGACGGGCTGGAAAGGTATGGGTGTGGTCGAGAAAACCATGGAATATCAGTGACTAATCTTATGAGCTTTACTTTTTTGTCTAATAAAATCATCAAAACTGATCTCTTCGGTGTACAATCGGAATTTTATCGGTTTTTCGTTTGGAGAGCTTTCCTTTGGTATGTCATTATCTTCTTGTAAAATTGTATTCGATACGATCTTGGTATCTTGATTCTCTTCTGCCATAATATCATTTTTCTCCTAACGCAAAAATTCCATTGAACGGCGGCTCCGTTCTTTCTTTATAGAATCAGGATCTTCAGTATCGGGCTCCGGAAACTGAAACTGGATAAAAATCTTGGGTTCTTCTTCTACGATTTTTATAATAAATTCTACAAAGTCAGCGCCTTTTTTTATTTGGTAATAGTTTGTGTAGTATATGACAAAGTCGATGAAATCGTGTAAAAGGCCGGGTGAAATCTCTTTTCCTGCTCTTTTTCGCACTGATCTGTAATTGTCAAAGAAATCTTTTATACGGTCCAGTTCAGAGGATATGGCTTCTGATTCAAAACGGGTTCGATAAATATCTCCATCCGGTAATGAATCTTCCGAACTTACATCCGAGACGCGTGCTGATTCACCGGGTGGCATCGTTTTTTTCAGATTGTATGACAAGTTGAGTTTATCATCATCTGTGAACTCGAGGATTTCTACGATTTCATCCGCAGTCCTGTAAATTTTTTCATCACCTTCATTGTGATAAACAACCCTCAGTATTTCTTCGAGAGTGGTAATTCCTCTGGCTGCCTTATAAAATCCGTCTTCCCGCATCGATACCAGTTGAGCCGTTTGTCTGGCTATATCGCGAATTTGGTTTGAAGTTTTGCGGGATAATATGGCATGCCGGATAGCGTCGTTTACTACGAGGATTTCATGAATCCCTGTCCTTCCTTTAAAGCCTGTATTGTGGCAGTGTACACACCCTGTTGCTCGATAGAACGTAAACTTAGCCAGGTCGATTTTGTTAATATTAAAAGAATCAAATGATTTTTGGTCAGGGACATAAGCCTCTTTGCAGTTGGGACAGAGCGTGCGGATTAGACGCTGGGCAATTACAGAGACCACCGTGGAAGAGATCAAAAACGTTTCAATTCCCATGTCCATAAGCCGCAAAAGTGCGCCGGTTGTATCATCGGTGTGAAATGTACTAAATACGTGGTGACCGGTGAGAGCCGCTTGTATGGTGGCTTCTGCGGCCACTGCATCCCTGATTTCACCTACCATTATAACATCGGGATCCTGGCGCATCATGGCCTTCAGAAAATCGGCATATGTCAGGTTGAGTTTTGGATCTATTTTGCCTTGGACAACTCCGTCTATTGTGTATTCAACAGGGTCTTCGACAGTGATTATCATCTTGTCAAATTTATTCAGATAGTTCAATGAAGCATAAAGGGTGGTGGTCTTACCTGAACCAGTGGGACCGACAACCAAGATAACACCCGAAGGATAATTGAGCATTTTTTTATACCTGGTGATATGGAAGGGAGAAAAGCCGATTTTATCAAGATCAATAAGTGTTGTGTGCCTGTGCAAGATTCGAATAACCACACTTTCTCCATAGACCGAGGCATACACAGAGACGCGTAAATCGATTTCCTTATCCAGGATACGAGCCTCGATCCTCCCATCCTGATGTCTTCGCTTCTCGGAGATGTCCAGACCACACATGACCTTTATACGGGATACCATGGAGGGGCCCAATTCCTTAGGCAAGTCAGTCTTGTGTAATAAAATTCCGTCAATTCGGAACCTGACTCGCAGTATACCGGATTGGGGCTCAATGTGTATATCGCTTGCCCCTTCGCTGATGGCGGACGAAATAATGTAATTGACACTATTGACTACATTGTCCTTCCCATCCTTTGAATAGTCTATGTTTCCTATGACCAAATCCTTTAATTTATCGGCATCCTTATCTCTCCCTGTTCTGTATTCGATCTTTTGAAAAAGTTTATCCAGCAGGTCATAAATGGCAGATCGTGTTCCGATAGCAGGCTCTACCTCACAACCGAAAAGTTTTTTGAAATCGTCGATTATACCTTCTGATAATGGATCACTCATGATGATTGTTACGACTTTATCTTTTTTAAAGGCGGGTACTGCTTCAACTTTACGCAAGAAATGCTCGTTCACCTGCAGAGCAAGGTCACGGTCGATTAGATTTATATCGGGTATAATTTTGGGCATGCCCAACTGGATGCATAATGCTTGGACTAATTGCTCTTCGGAGATCAGCCCCATTTCAGCCAAAAGTTCGCCAATCTTTTTATCGCTCGTTTTTTGTTTTTTTAAGACCTCGGCCAATTGAGGCGGTGTTATTAAGGACATATTGACTAGAAGGTCACCAAAATACATTTTGTATTTGTTGGTTTTCAGAATGCGGGACAGATCGGTTTCTGATAAGAATCCCAACCGTACACATAGCTCTCCCAGAGGCACATATTGTTTCCCTTTCTTCTGACAAGATAGAACTTCATCCAATTGTGATTGTGTGATGTGGCCTTCTGAGACCAATAGAGTACCGATCTTGACCTTTTCGGGATTTTTTGTTGCAATCATGATATACTTTTTTTTACAGGTTATATTAGGATGTTGACCTTTTTATCTTGAGAGTCGTAAGTTCTCGTAACATGCTGAAAATTAAACCACAAATCATTCCCCCCTTGAGGGGGGTAGGGGGGTGTTTTGATAGCACTACCAAGAGTTACACCCCCCTTAATCCCCTCTCAAGGGGGGAATTTAAAGGCTTTTTCAGAGAACTTTTGACTGTTGACCTTCTTATATAATCGGTGTTTATTTACTAAATGTTAGTCAATTCTGTACCAAAAATACAAAACAAACCCTTTAAAGCCCCCTTTTTTAGGGAGATTTATAGGGAGAAAAGTTCGATATAAGGAGTTTCCAAATTTTTATTTCAGGATATAAGCCATGCCCGGACCCATTATCACACTGTTGACCGATTTTGGTACGAAGGATCACTATGTAGGGGTAATGAAGGGGGTGATTCTCGGAATCAGCAGGTCAGCCCAACTGGTTGATCTATGTCATGAAATTCCCTCTCAGGATGTCCGGGGCGCGGCCTATGTCATCGGCACCTCTTATCGATATTTTCCTCAAGGAACAATCCATTGTGCTGTTGTGGATCCCGGGGTGGGATCGGAACGGCACGGGTTGGTGGCAAAGACTAATCATTATCTCTTTGTGGGGCCGGACAACGGCCTGTTTACCATGATCTACGACCTGGAGAAGGACGCCGAGGTTTATAAGATTACCGAATCGGCTCATATACCTACCGAGATCAGCAGCACATTTCATGGAAGAGATGTTTTTGCACCTGTAGCCGCTCACCTGTCCCAGGGGGTCCCGTGTTCCGAACTCGGTGAATTGATTTCAGAACCCGTGCGCATCAACACTCTAAGACCTGATTCAAAAGGTTCAATATTAAAAGGGACTGTCATCTATATGGACCGGTTTGGAAATCTTATTACTAATATTACCCGCACCGATTTTGACAACTTTGTGATGCAAGCGCGTTTTGAGATCGTCGCTGATGATGTGTCCCTGAATGAGGTGGCGAACACGTATGCCGATGCGTCTCGGGGGACAATGATTGCGCTGTTTGGAAGTACCGATTATTTAGAGTTGTCGGTAGTAATGGGGAGTGCGGCCCGCCGGCTGAATCTGGGTGTAGGGAATACAATCTCAGTTCGCAGGCTTTGAAAGGATGGAAAAGGTTGTTATCGTAAAATGCCCCGAGTACGACGAGGCGCTCCTTAAGGAGCATATCAGAAATGCGTTTTCTTACTTCGGGGGGATAGAGGAGATTGTCCGGCCCGGCGATAAGGTCCTGCTAAAACCGAACCTGCTGGTCAAGGATCTGCCGGGGTCAGGGATAAATACCCAACCTTTTTTTGTAAAGGCCGTGGCAGATATAGTTAAGACGGCTGACGGCATGCCGTTTGTGGGGGACAGCCCGGCCTTTGGAAGCGTCCGGCAGGTTGCGGAAGGATGTGGATTACTCCGCTTGATGGAGAGAGACAACATCCCGATCGTATCTCAACGGAGCTGGAGGATGTCTCTTTTTCTTTCCCTGCGGTCATAAGGAGTGTAATACGACACATCCAAGCAAGATTTGGGGGGAGGGGGTATAATGATTTTGGATTTTGGATTTTGGATTTTGGATTGGGGATTTGAACAGGAACATGGTGTGCTATAATAATATTGTGACCCGTGGGCCGTTATCTGGGATGCTGCGAGACCTTTGCAAAACTGCCATTTTCCCGTGATGCGGCGTCAGGCTTCAAATTTTAATCCTCGAAATACCTAATGTATTCCTCCGGTTAAAATTTTCACCTTCCTTGCCTGACAAAAAAATGTCACGTTTTTCAAAGGTCTCGCTGCTTGTGCCGTCCTGCTATCGTAATTGCAACATGTACAATAAGGTGTTATAAGTTTAATGGTTTCGTAAAAAGTTGAAGAAAATCCAACAGATGTATATCCACAATCGAGGTAAGAAAAACCATGAAAATACCAAACAGTGAGCAATCCAATTCTGCTCCTCCCTCAGACTTTATACGGACTATTATCGCGGAAGATGTGAAGGCACACAAAAACGATGGTCGAGTTCATACTCGATTCCCACCGGAACCGAACGGCTATCTGCATGTTGGGCACGCCAAGTCGATCTGCCTTAACTTCGGTATTGCTGCAGAAAACAAAGGAGGCATTTGCAACCTTCGATTCGATGATACCAATCCGAGCAAAGAGGAGGTTGAATATGTGGAATCGATCAAATCAGATGTTCGATGGCTTGGATTCGATTGGGATGATCGGCTGTTTTACGCGTCTGACTACTTTGAGCAATTTTATCAGTACGCTGTTCAGTTAATCAAAAAGGGTAAGGCGTATGTGTGCAGCCTTAGCGCGGATAAAATCAGAGAATACCGTGGCACCTTGACCGAGCCGGGCAAGGAGAGTCCGTATCGTATACGGTCGGTTGAAGAGAACCTCGACCTGTTTGAACGGATGCGTGCAGGAGAATT
>DAOVGD010000093.1 GCA_030672555.1 Desulfobacterales bacterium | reverse complement strand
GAAAAAAATAAAACTTAGCGTCTTTGCGCCTTTGCGTGAGGCAATATTTTTAAAATAGTGTTATTCTCGAAATTTATGCTCGACTTTGACGTTGCCGTGGTATTCTTATTGACACTATGCAGGTCGATTGGTAATGTTTTTTTGTAATTACTTAGGTTGTTACAGGTTCACGGTTCACGGTTCACGGTTACTCGCCTTGCTCTCTTCACATTTACAAGGCAGCATAGAGTTTCCTCTATACTCCGTTGCAAGAACCGGATGAATTCCACATTCGTATAAGCCTCTCTTTCACCTGCCCGCCATCGCTCTCGCTCAGGCGAGGCGGGCGGGTCAGTTTAACCTTTAACCGTGAACCTCTGAACTTTGAACAGGAGGCATATGAAGTTAATTTTGACCATAGCGGGATCAGACTCCGGAGGGGGGGCTGGTATGCAGGCGGATATTAAGACAATAACCGTTTTGGGTGGTTACGGTATGAGTGTACTCACCGCCCTTACAGCACAAAACAGCATGGGTGTCCAGGCAATACACCCCGTTCCACCGGAATTCATTGCTCAACAGCTCGATTCCGTTTTATCAGACATCGGTGCTGATGCAGTAAAGACCGGAATGCTTTTTGACCGGCCTACAATCAATGTAGTCGCTGAAAAATTAAGGAGATATAAGATCGAAAAGGTGGTGGTGGACCCGGTCATGGTGTCCAAAGGGGGCGATCCCCTTTTGGTCTCTGAGGCACAGGATGCTTTGGCAAGAGAGATTGTTCCGCTTGCCTACCTGATTACCCCTAACATTCCGGAAGCTGAGGTCCTTTGCGGAAGGTCGATACAGACCGATAAAGACGCAAGAGATGCCGCACGCACCATTCATGGCATGGGTGCCAAGAACGTCGTTATCAAAGGGGGGCACCGTGAAGGCCCTGCTGTTGACATACTTTTTGACGGGGAAAACTTTTGCGAATTTAAAAAAGAGCGGGTTAACACCCCGCATACCCATGGTACCGGGTGTACCTATTCAGCGGCCATTGCCACTTTTGTGGGAAAGGGATATTCATTAAAGGATGCGGTGGGGATGGCAAAAGAATTCATTCATACGGCAATCCGGTTCGCACTCCCCCTGGGGAAAGGGCGTGGTCCTACAAATCACTATGCCTTTTTTGCCAAGGAGCATGACCGCTATCATGTTTTGGAATCTCTGAAAAAGGGATTAGAACGGTTAAAAGGTTTGCCTGCGGCCCCTCTAATACCTGAGGTACAGATGAATTTCGGCCATGCGCTCCCTTATGCAGAAACAGCCCGGGATGTTGCTGCGTTCCCAGGGCGAATCATACGACTTTATAATGAGATTGCCACGATGGCAGGACCGGCTTTTGGGGCTTCCCAGCACATTGCAGCCATCATACTCACTGTTATGCGGTATCACCCCGAGTATCGGTCTGCCATCAATATCCGATTTTCAGAAGAGCTGATAATACAGTGCAAAAAATTAGGTTGGATAGTACGTTCTTTTGACCGTACAAAAGAGCCAAAGGAAATTAAAGACAGAGAGGGAAGTACTCTGGAATGGGGTACGGACAGTATCCTTTCCAGAGAGAAGATGGTCCCTGATATAATTTTTGACAGGGGTGATGTGGGAAAAGAACCTATGATTCGAATCCTTGGGAAAAAACCGGAGAATGTGGTGGACAAGATTATTAGACTATGCGAATTAAGAGTTAAAAGTTAAGAATGCAAAATGAAAGAATGGGTATCGGTCATCCTTCCCATAGTTGTGTTTGATACGACCGACTCTTTGCATCGCGGACGACCTCAGATTTGTTGTTTCCCTTCGGTTGGCCGTTGTTGCGATAGCTCTCTGAAGCTTTCAGCATTTTTCACTTTTCATTTTTCACTCTTGATTGCCGATTATTTTAATCGGCGACACGGACTTATCAGAATGGAGCAACGATGACACAATTGGAACAGGCCCGAAAAGGGGTTATTACAAAAGAGACAAAACACGTGGCAGAGACCGAAGGGGTCGATCCAGACCTTCTTTGCGCTCGCATTGCTGAAGGTACTGTGGTCATACCTGCCAATCAGAATCATCCTCACCTGCTACCAAAAGGTATTGGTAAGGGCTTGACTATAAAGGTTAATGCCAATATTGGAACCTCAAAAGATCATGTTGATATTAATGAGGAGCTTAAGAAATTACGCGTTGCTGTTGAGGCCGGGGCGGATGCGGTCATGGATTTAAGCACCGGAGGAGACCTGGTGGCCATAAGACAGGCCATCTTGAAGGAGACGCGAATTCCCCTTGGAACGGTCCCTATTTATCAGGCAGCCGTCGACGCAGTGGCCGATAAGGGTGGGATCATCCATATGACGCCGGATATGCTCTTTGAGGTCGTTGAGATGCAAGCCCGGGAAGGGGTCGATTTTATGACGATTCACTCTGGGGTGACGCGGGGTGCAGTTGATCGGCTTAAAAAACAGGGGCGGATTACCAATATTGTGAGCCGGGGAGGAGCCTTTTTGACCACCTGGATGCTTTACCATGATCTGGAAAATCCCTTTTATGAGGAGTATGATCGACTCCTTGAAATCGCTCGTAAGTATGACATAACCCTAAGTTTAGGGGACGGCCTGCGGCCAGGCTGCATAGCCGACGCAACCGACCGGGCCCAGATCCAGGAGCTTCTTACCCTGGGAGAGTTGACCCAACGGGCCTGGGACGCAGGGGTACAGGTCATGATCGAGGGACCAGGACATGTCCCACTCGATCAGGTGGAAGCGAATATACTTTTGGAGAAAAAGCTTTGCCAGGGCGCTCCCTTTTATGTGCTGGGTCCGTTGGTAACCGATATTGCGGCCGGATACGATCACATCGCATGCGCTATTGGGGGCGCGCTGGCAGGTAAAGCAGGGGCCGACTTTTTATGCTATGTAACCCCAGCCGAACATCTAAAGCTCCCATCGATAGAGGATGTACATGAGGGAGTTATTGCTACCCGTATTGCCGCCCATGCAGCAGACATTGCCCGTGGCCATAAGCGAGCCATAGAACAAGACCGTAAAATGGCCGAGGCACGAAACCGTTTGGATTGGAAGACTCAAATGGACCTTGTCATTGACCCTGTCAGGGCAAAAGCCTACAGGGAGGGTAGCATGCCGAGTCTTGACGAGGTTTGCACCATGTGTGGCGAATTTTGTGCCATTAGGATGGTGAGAGATTACTTTCAAAAGTGAGTAATAAGAGAAATTGAAGACTTTGTGCCAAATCATTATATCTTACTTCCACAAGTAATTTCTAATCTCAGGAATTCTCAAAGTTCTCCGCAGAGTTTTTTTCTCGATGTCTCCCATGCTTACGCGGGATGGGCGCCCTTGTCTTTGGTACAAAATCTACCATTTCTGGACGGACATTACTTACAGGGTTCCGTCATTCTTGCCGATAACAGGTTGAAATGATGTTGATATAATCCAAGTCTAAAATTCTCACGCAAAGGCGCAAAGTCGCTAAGGTTTTCTTTTTTGTCCTTTGCGGTCTTTGCGGCTTTGCGTGAGTCTTC
>DAOVGD010000205.1 GCA_030672555.1 Desulfobacterales bacterium | reverse complement strand
AGAATTGGACACCCAGCACAAGAAAAAACAAGACAGGGAAAAACCAAACGCTTCTTTTAAAAATTGTTTTGCGAAGCTTTTGTCGCCGTAACGTGCCCTGATAATCTCTCCAGCTTTTATAAGGTGTCATTTGTCACTTGTGGGTTGGCATTGATCATTGGTCATTTGTCATTGGTCATTTGTCATTGGTCATTGGTTAGATAACAGAAGTCAAAAGTTAGAGAATAGATGTCAGATATCAGAAAATAGATATCAGATGTCAGAGAATAGAGAACAGAGGTCAGAGGTCAAATGTCAAATGTCATTGATCATCTGTCATTGATAAATGTTAAATGATAAATGCCAAATGCCAGATGTTCGTCTATTCTCTGTCCTCTATTCTCTTTATTAATATAACACCATGCATTTAATGCAATAAAAATATGGTAATACGCGACCATATTACACCCAATGACAGATGCCAAATGACAAATGACAAATGACAAATGCACCCCTCATTACGCCGCCCGTCGTGTCTTCTTTTTGAGACGGCTTATCCGGCGCCTGAGTATCCTTGTCTTATCTAAGTTCTTGTTTTCCAGGGCCTCTAATTTCCTTGCCTTTAGCTCCTGAATCTTCTTTTTAATCTCTCTTACAAGGACGCCGATTTTTTTTGTTTTATCCTCTACAATCCCTCGCGCCTCTTTGATGGCAGATAGAAGTTCTTCCTTATTCATTCCATGCGCACCGGTAATTTCAGCAATCTCTACGGCAACTGCGCGCAGTTCCTTTGCCGTCATTCGATCCAATGGCTTTTCTTTTTTCTCTTTTGCCTCTTTAGTTCCCATCGTCAAATCACTCCTTTTTCTTTATCTAATGTCAGAGAACAGAGGTCAGAGGTCAGATGTTCGTCTATTCTCTGTCCTCTATTCTCTGTCCTCTATAAAACAATCAATCCACCACTGTCAAACACAAAACAGACCAGTGTTATAATAGAACGTCTCAATCTTTTTTACCCTTTCCGAGCATATCCAAAAATGGTTTAAAAAGATCGATCGGAAAGGGGAAAATGGTGGTGGAATTATTCTCCGTAGATATCTCACGCAATGTCTGGAGATACCGCAATTGCAAAGCAACAGGATGCTTTTCAATAATCCCTGAGGCCTGCGCCAATTTGTCGGCAGCCTGATACTCTCCTTCCGCATTGATCACTTTGGCGCGGCGCTCTCGTTCCGCCTCTGCCTGTTTGGCCATTGATCTCTGCATCTCCTGAGGCAGATCTATATGTTTGAGCTCCACGGCAGACACCTTGATCCCCCATGGATCAGTGTGTGCATCTAATATCTCCTGAAGCTGGGCGTTGAGCTTTTCTCTTTCGGACAGGAGTCCATCCAGATCCGCCTCTCCACAGACACTCCTGAGAGTGGTTTGTGCAAGTTGTGATGTGGCATAGAGATAATTTTCCACCTCGACCACCGCTTTTACCGGCTCCATCACCCTGAAATAGATGACGGCATTCACCTTTACCGATACATTATCGCGGGTGATTACATCCTGTGGATCAATATCTAAGGTAATCACCCTAAGGCCGACCTTAACCATCTTATCAATCACCGGAATCAATATAATCAACCCTGGACCTTTTGCCGCGATAACCCGGCCCAGCCGAAAAATCACCCCCCGCTCGTATTCATTCAATACCCGAATAGCGCTGGCCAGAAAAAGGACAGTAAGAACAACTGCAATAATTATTGGATACATAAAAACCTCCTAAGTTAGCTAATAGAGCAAAAAGACTAATCACGAAAACGCGAAGGTACGAAAACCCGAAATAAGAGCTTCAATGCTAAAACTTGTTTGAAATGAAGAGCCCCTTCATGTTTTTCTCTTTCGTCCTTTCGTACTTTCGTGGTTTCGTGATCATTTTTGTAATTCCTAAATACAAATCCTATTTTCAATCCTTTCAGCTATGAGCCATGAGCTATTTTCACTCTCTCCACCCTGAGTATTAAGTTTTCGACTCCCACTACCCGTACCTTGGTCCCCTCTTCAATCACCTCATCTGAAATCGCATTCCATAGTTCACCGTGTACGAAGATCTTCCCCTCGGGTGACAGAGCCTTTTGCACCGTCCCGATCTCTCCGATCAATCCCTGTACCCCTGTCCTAATTTTTGAGGTCTGGGCCCTGAAAGCAAGGCTCGCCACCACCACGAAAAAGCTGGAGACCAACACAACCGTGGGGACAAGGACCTTCAAAGAAAGTCGCAGGCCGACTTCACCACTTATATCAAAAAGCATCAGGGAACCCAATGAAAGACAGAGAATCCCCCCCAGGCTGAGAAGGCCGTAACTGGTTATCATGATTTCAAGGATGAAGAGAATAACCCCAAGTAGTATCAATAAGATCCCGGCATAATTGACCGGCAGCGTCTGAAAGGAAAAAAAAGCCAGGATCAGTGAAATAGCCCCTATCACTCCCGGAAATATCGCCCCTGGATTGGAAAGTTCAAAATAGATACCTGCCAGACCTATCATCATAAGGATATATGCTATATTCGGATCGCTGAGTGTTTTTAGTATCCTATCCCTGAAAGTTTCTTTCAGTTCCACCCTTTTTAGACCGGCAGTTTTTAATACCCCTTTTCCTTGTATTGTGAGGCCATCAATCTTCTGAAGAAGATCGTCCAGATCGTTTGCCACTATGTCGATAACCTTGAGCCTGAGAGCCTCTTTTCCAGTTACGGAGACACTCTCTCTTACAGCCTTTTCAGCCCAATCAGCGTTGCGGCCTCTTTTGTCTGCAATACTTCTGATATAGGCCACCATATCGTTGGTCACCTTCTCGGTCATAGTCTCGTCCATCTTCTTATCACCGAGACTTACCGGGTGGGCCGCACCTATGTTAGTTCCGGGAGCCATGGCCGCTATGTCCGCCGCCAGGGTAATCATAACCCCGGCCGACGCCGCCCTTGCACCCGAAGGGGAAACAAAGACCACAACAGGGACTCCGGATGCCAGTATCTTCTTTACAATTGTACGCATGGAAAGCCCCAGGCCGCCAGGAGTGTCCAGCTCAATTACAATACAAGCCGCACCATCATCAGACGCCTTC
>DAOVGD010000144.1 GCA_030672555.1 Desulfobacterales bacterium | reverse complement strand
GCTGTAGGTGAAGCATACAGAGTGTTAGGTCTACACAACTCAGCTTCTTCAATGTTTCAAAAGGCCAATAAATTCTTCTTAGAGGAAGACAGGCCACCCGAGCTTCTGTTCGGATTAGGAGAATCTTTGTTCAGAAATAGTGATCTAAAAACCGCTCAGAGATTATTCGCGGATCTTGTACAGAAGTATCCGGACCACAAAGACGTTCCATTCGCATACTATCGAATAGGTCAGATCTTATTAAGAGAAAAAAAATATAATGAGGCAGAAAAGAATCTAAAAATCGCCCTGGCTAATTACCATAATAAGCTGTCAAGAGCCGATATTGTCACAAGTATTGCTGAAGCCCTACAAGGTAGCAAGAAATATAATCAAGCAATAACACGGTATAAAGAAGCGATTACTTTATTGACAAAACAGAACTCGTTTGAAGATTTGTACGACGTGTACATAAGCTTGGGGGGCTTATATATAACAACAGGGGATAATTTAAATGCTGCGAGGACCTTAGAGTCAGCCTTGGAGATGAAGGAAAAAGATGATGAGACCGGACAGCATGGGGTGATGTTTCGGCTTGCCGGATGTTATCGGCGATTGAAAAAAACGGGTAACGCGTTGGAGCTGCTTAGAAAGATATCGGCTTACCAAGACACTCTGTGGGGGAAAATGGCTACGGAACAGATTAAGGAAATCGATATTCGACAGAAAATCAAGAAAATTAGTAAATTAAAGACTTAAAGGTATCTTCAAATTATACGGTAGCCCAGATAAATACCATTTGTTTGTGGAGTAATGGAGTATTGGAGTAATGGAATAAGTAGAACTCGTTGCGAGTTACGGGTCACGAGTTTCGAGTTAAGATTTTTTCAACATTCAACCCGCAACCTATATTAAACCCATCACTCCAGTACTCCATCACTCCAATACTAAAGGCAAGATTGGGGAATGATGAGCACCTATAAGATCTTATTGGTAGAAGATGAGCGCGATGACAGGGAAGCCCTATATGATGCCCTAATAGATTTGGGATACAGTGTTGTTGTTGCCGAAGATGGTATTGATGCCCTGGTCAAAATAAAAGGGACGCAGTTTGACCTTATTCTAACCGATTTCCAAATGCCACAGATGAACGGAATAGAACTGTTGAGAGAGGTTAAGAGGGATGGACAAGACTCCCCTGTTGTTTTTATATCGGGACATAGTACAGTTGAGACATCAGTCGAAGCGATGAGACTCGGCGCACTCGATTTTTTAGTGAAGCCAATTTCAATAAAGGCCATCAAGGAGATTGTAGAAAAGGTATTCGAAAGACAGGCTGATTGTACTCATGCCAGGGAGGTAAGTCAGGACAGATACCACCTGGTGACCAAAGATCAAGATATGATCACACTTATGAATCTTGCCAAGACCATTGCAAACAGTAAGGCGTCGGTTTTGATTCAAGGTAAAAGTGGTACCGGCAAAGAACTTTTTGCCCGTTTTATTCACAGTAATAGCTCCAGACGAAGTAAACCATTTGTAGCTATAAATTGTGCCGCTCTCCCTGACGGTTTGCTGGAAAGTGAACTCTTTGGTCATGAAAAAGGATCGTTTACCGGCGCGATTAGCAAGAAATTAGGAAAGTTTGAATTGGCCCAAGGTGGAACTATACTCCTTGATGAGATAACCGAAATGGCCCTTCATCTTCAAGCGAAGCTCCTAAGGGTATTGCAGGAAGAAGAGATTGATAGAGTGGGAGGCAACAAGCCTATTCCGATAGATGTTAGAGTAATTGCAACCACAAATCAGGACATTGAAGCGGCTATAAAAGAAAGGAATTTCAGGGAAGACCTATATTATCGCCTGAACGTAATCCCATTGAAGATACCTGTGCTTAGGGATAGAGGTGATGACGTTATTGTATTGGCTGATTATTTTATAGAGAAATATAATCGTATCGACGGCAGAAGTGTCAAAGGGTTGACGGATACGGCAATACAATCACTCAAAAATCGACGTTGGCGCGGAAATGTAAGAGAACTGGAAAATGTGATAGAGAGAGCGATCCTCCTTTGCAAAGGTGAAGTCATAACAGAAGAGGATCTATTCATAATAGAAAAACCAAAGATTGAAACCGTTCAAAAATCGTATATCCCGCTGGGGTCGTTACGGGAAATGGAAAAGCAACTTATTTTTAACGCATTAGACGAGACAAGGGGCAACCGGACCCATGCCGCAAAGATCTTAGGGATAAATGTCCGTACATTAAGGAATAAGTTGAACGAATATCGGGAACAGATGGAGGCTTTAACATGAGATTTTTGCAAAGGTCTCAACATGAAGGCATGTATATTGCTATTGTAACAGGTCAAGGCAAGAGACAATGTTGCGAGTTACGAGTTGCGTGTTCCGCGTTTCAAAAAACTCGCAACTCGCAGCCCGCAAACACGGAACATATATTAAGGAGTCTTCTATGCCAATAAATGAAATATTTGGAAAAACTTTCAATACCCTTGAAAAGTCACTGAATATTCTTAGTAAGAGGCACACATTGATAGCCGGTAATATTGCTAACGTGGGCACCCCTGGCTATAAGCCGAGGGAGATCAATTTCAAAGAGGCCCTGGACAATGCTGTAAATAACGAGTCAGTTGAAATGTTTCGAACACATCCGCTTCATTTCGATTGTATTAGCCGATATTCAATAGAAGAAGCAGCCATGGACCAAACCTCAAACGGTCTTAATTGGGTAGATATTGATAAGGAAATGACAAAACTCGCAGAAAACAATTTGAAGTATAGGACAGGGGTGGAGATCCTATTGAAGAAACTGAATGGATTGAAACATGCAATAGCTGAAGGAGGAAAATAATTATGGATTTTTTAACTTCATTGCAGATTAGCAGCACAGGCCTGACTGCCCAGAGAACTCGTATGAATGTGATCTCAATGAACCTTGCAAACGCAGAGACCACCCGTACTGCAAAAGGCGGCCCTTACAGAAGAAAAGTTGCGGTCATGGAGCAAGAATCGGTTAAAGATTTTGACGCCGCACTGGCCACCCAGTCTGACGCATGTGGCGTCCGTGTAACAGAGATTGTGGAAGACAAAACACCTTTCAGTCAGGTTTACAACCCCAGCCATCCTGATGCAGATGATGCCGGCTTCGTAATGATGCCAAACATCAATCTTATTGTTGAAATGACGAATATGATGCTCGCAAGGCGGACTTATGAAGCAAATGTAACAGCGATAAATGCTGCTAAGGGGATGGCGCTCAAGGCACTCGAACTTGGGAGATGATAAGGATTGAAGATTGTTGATTGAAGATTGAAAATTGTTGATTGAAAATTGGTGGCAGACTGCTCAATAGTCAATCTTCATTAGTCAATAGTCAATGAATTTAGGGAGGTAGCGATGGATCCTGCAAGGATTGGTCATCAAATTGATCTTGGTGTGCAACAAGCTGGGAAAAATGAGAAACAGCAAGGTGTCGGGTTTGCAGATGCAATCAAAAATGCGATCTATCGTGTGAGTGACATGCAGGCTCAAGCAAATCAATCGGCTCAGGAACTTATGCAAGGCAAAACAGGCATCCATGATACAATGTTAGAGCTGCAAAAGGCCGATATCTCTTTGCGCATACTCTTGCAGGTCCGCAATAAGGTGATAGAGGCCTACAAAGAGATTATGCATATGCCGATCTAAGAAATTGGTCGAGTTGTTGAATAGTCAAATCGTCGAGTTGTTAATTTTATCTCCAGTTCCCTACTAAACCACTTGACCACTCAACCAAAGCGAAGGGGTCATCACCATATGAGCGCATTTTTTGAACAATTTGTTAATATTTTTAGAGCGATGCCGGTGTCAAAAAAAGCGACTTTGATAGGCGTCGTTGCTATAGTAGTTACCGGGTTTACCTTAATGTTTCTATGGGCCAACCAGATAGATTACCAGCCGCTGTACACGAATATGCCCCCGGAAGATGCGGGTGATATAGTATCCAAATTAAAAGAACAAAGAGTTCCATTCAAATTGGAAGGAAACGGGTCCATAGTCTTAGTTCCTGCCGATAAAGTGTATGAACTACGACTTGCGTTAGCCGGTGAAGGCCTTCCCAGGGGCGGAAGTGTCGGGTTTGAGATATTTGACCATTCAGATTTTAACACAACAGAATTTGTCCAGAGACTAAATTATCAAAGGGCCCTCCAGGGTGAATTAATGAGGACCATCAATCAATTTCATGAGGTCATTCATTCCAGGATTCTTATTGTATGTCCTAAAGAATCTGTTTTTGTGGAAGATACCAAACCACCGTCAGCGTCAGTCCTCCTCAATCTGCGTTCAAGTTTAAGGCCGGACAAAGTGGCGAGCATTGTCCATCTCGTCGCAAGCGCTGTAGAAGGCCTCACCCCGGAATATATTACAGTAGTGGATACAACCGGCAAGACATTATTTAAAGGAACGGGAGAAGGCGAAACCGGATTTCTCTCCGGTGCTAAACTTGATTATCAGCGAAAACTTGAAAGAACGATTGCCGAAAGGGTTCAAAGCATGTTGGAGGCTGTAGTAGGCGGTGACAAGGCAATCGTCCGTGTCAGTGCAGACATAGACTTTGACAGAACAGAGATAAGTGAAGAGATATATGATCCGGATAGCGCTGTAGCTAGAAGCAGACAGCACCAGGTAGAATCGTCTGAACAAAACTCAGAGGGGGCTATTTCGACCTCTCATGGTGTAAATCTTTTGCAGGGCGATATAGGTGCACAACAACGTGGCAACAGAACAAAGAAAGAGAATGTAAATGAAATTTTAAATTATGAGATTAATAGGATAAACCGGCATACAAGCAAACCATTCGGGACATTGAAACGTCTTTCGGTTGCGGTGGTTTTGGACGGAACATACCGTGCAGGAACAGGAGAAGACGGCGCCGAGAGGAAAAAGTATATTCCGAGGACACCGGAGGAGCTAAAGGAATTTGAAACGATTGTCAGCAAAGCCATAGGATATGATCCTGACCGTGGGGATCAAATAACCGTCAGTTCATTTCCCTTTGCCAACTCTGCGGACATAGATGATATGATCGAATCCCCACCAATTGATTGGTTACGATATGCTAAACAGTATGCCAGGGCGGCAATAAATTTATTATTGGTACTTATAGTGTTCATGTTTGTAGTAAGACCTCTCCTGAGATCAATGAAGGAGGTCAAGGTTGCCGAATACGCACAACAGCAACAATTGCCCGGTCCGGCTAAGGGAGAAGAGGAGTTGGAATTGCTTGCTGAAACTCCTGAGATGAGGCTCAGAGACAGGGTGGGACAATTGGCAAAAAGTAATCCTGAAAAATCTCAACAACTAATAAAGGGTTGGTTAAACGAATAATGAGTAATGAGCTAACCACAAAAGACCTAACCGGCGCACAAAAAGCGGCCATTTTTCTTATATCGGTAGGTGAAGAATATACCCGCGAGATTTTCAAATACCTTAACGATGAGGAAATCAGAGAAATCGGCGAATGCATAGCAGAAATAAATCATGTTCCCCAGAGTGTGTTAACGCATGTGCTTAAGGAATTTAACAAAAATTATCATAGCCATGACCAATTGATATTAGATGGAGAATCTTTTCTTAACAATGCCATTAAAGGAGCAGTAAGTAAGGAAAGAGCGGAAAAGATATGGAAAGAATTGCGAGACAAGAAGAGAGAAGTCCCTTTTACTGCTTTGAAAAGAGTGGACGCAGAAATTTTGACTGAGCTTATCCAAGGAGAACATCCCCAGACAATTGCTCTAATCCTTTCGTATCTTGACAATGACAAGGCCGCAGGTGTTCTTGCGGGACTTCCCAGTGACATACAGCCGGATGTTGCCATGCGGATTGCGGAGATTTCGAATGTTCCTCCTGAAATCGTTTATGAGATCGATAGTATCTTGCAAACAGAGATTGCCAAAGCAGGGAGCTCTGGCCATGGGAATATCGATGGATTGGAAACCGTTGTAGAGATATTAAACAAGGTAGACAGGGGCACCGAAGATAATATTTTGTCAAAGATCGAGGAAGAAAAACAGGACATGGCAAACGAAATACGGCAGCGAATGTTTGTATTTGAAGATATTTTAAAGATAGATGATAGGGGGATAAGAGAAATTCTGAAAAATGTCGAAAGTCAGCAGTTGCTTCTTGCCCTTAAAACCGGTTCGGATGAGATGAAAGACAAAATTTTTTCTAATCTTTCAGAAAGAGCGGCGGAAATGCTTCGTGAAGACATGGAGGTGATGGGACCGGTAAGATTGACCGAGGTGGAAGTAGCACAGCAAAACATTGTCAAAGCAGCGCGGCAGCTTGAGACCGAAGGGAAGATTGTCATAGGAAAAGGTAAGGAGGACGTATTTGTCTGATAACAATTCATCTAACCAGACCGCGGAAGGGAAATGGGAATCATTTAAATTAGAATCGTTTGATTCCGTGTCAAAGAAAAACGCCGCTAAGGACTTATCAAACGAATTTACTTCTGAGTTTTCCAGTGAAAATGAGCATGAAATGGGATTTCAAATAACCCCTTTTATTGGCGGTGGAGAAGATGGATTCAGTCCCAAAGGAATTGTTGAGACGGCAAAAAGAAAAGCTGCTGCCATAGAAAACGATGCATACGAAAAAGGGTTTGCCCAGGGAGAAAAAGACGGCCTTGAAATGGGGACAAAAAAGAATGAAAAGGTTCTTGAAAATATACACGGGATCTTAAAGGATCTTATAGATGAAAAAATAAATATTGTTAAAAAATATGAAGAAGAGATTCTGCAATTAATCGATCTTGTCGCAAGAAAAGTAGTGGAAACAACTGTATCCATAAATTCCGGAGCTGTCAAAGAAACAATATTGAAGGCGCTGATGCTTGCGATTGACCGTAGTGAGATTACAGTCAGGGTAAGCCCTGATGATTTTGATTATGTAAAGGAGATAAAACCCGACTTTTTTGAAAAAATAGATGGATTAAAATCGATTACTATCACTTCGGATGCGTCGGTCAGTCACGGCGGGTGCTATGTAGAGACAACTTTTGGCGATATAGACGCCCGTTTGGAAAAACAGTTGGACAAGATCTCCGAAAGTATTCGGAATGTCTTTAAGGAGGGTCTCAGTGGAACCCCCAAGCGTTGAAATCCGTTGGAGCGATTATTGTGATGTGGTAGCAGCCTCCCAACCTATAACCCCTGAAGGCCGTGTTGAGAAAGTTGTAGGCCTTGTAGTTGAGGGACACGGGCCGGGGATGAGTATCGGGAGCATCTGCAGCATACATAATGATGGTGGGGTGGAAGTCCCTGCCGAGGTTGTGGGCTTCAGGGATAATAAGATAGTACTTATGCCGTTTGGAGAGATGCGCGGTATCAATCCGGGAGGCCGTATCTCTGTGCGTGGCGACCGTCCGTATGTTTCTGTGGGAGATGGATATATCGGTAGAGTAGTGGACGGGCTGGGAAGTCCGATTGACGATCTTGGTCCTATAGCAGCTACTTTTAGCTATCCTCTTTACAGCAAGGTGATTAATCCTATGAACCGTCGCCCGATACGCGAAGTGGCAGATGTCGGTGTCCGCGCAATAAACGCGTTAATAACAATAGGCAAGGGACAACGTATCGCTATTATGTCTGGTTCCGGAGTAGGCAAGAGTGTCTTGATGGGTATGATAGCTCGACATACGCGGGCAGATGTCACAGTGATAGGTTTAATTGGTGAGCGAGGTCGCGAGGTAAGAGAATTTATTGAAAAGGATCTCGGTAAAGAGGGGTTAAAAAAATCGGTTGTTGTGGCCGCCACTTCAGATTCACCTCCGCTTATCCGAATGCGTGGAGCATATCTCGCGACAACTTTGGCGGAATATTTCAGAGACCAGGGGCTTCATGTCTTACTTATAATGGATTCAATTACACGATTCGCTATGTCGTCGAGAGACGTTGGGCTGGCTGCTGGAGAGCCGCCTACCGCAAAAGGATACACACCGTCGTTTTTTTCACAGCTCCCCAAACTCCTGGAACGCGCAGGTAACGTGGAAGGAAAGGGGAGTATTACAGGAATATATACAGTCTTAGTAGAAGGCGATGATATGAACGAACCTGTTGCCGATGCCGTTCGATCTATTGTGGATGGACACATCGTACTATCTCGCAAGCTGGCCAACCAGGGGCATTATCCCGCCATTGATGTCCTTGGCAGTGTTAGCCGGGTCATGAGGGATGTGGTTACGTCGGAACATATGGAATATTACAAGAAAATCATTGATATAATGGCAACTTATAGAGATGCCGAAGATTTAATTACCATAGGGGCGTATGTCGACGGGAGTAATCCCAAAATAGATTATGCAAAAAAGATGATCGACAAGATAAATTCCTTCTTGCGACAGGATATTCCCAAGAAAGTTTTACTTGAGACAAGTGTCGACAGTCTAATTGGCTTACTTAAAGAGGGCGGACAGATGAGTTTAGTCGAGTAGTTGAGTAAGTCGAGTGGGATAATGGTAAGGTAGTTAACAACTCAACGACTTGGCCACTTGCGAAGCGACGTGGAGCTAAGGTAAGTGAAAAAGTTTCATTTTAGGCTCGATCCGGTTATTAGATACAGAAAGCATCTGGAACAGGCGGCTCAAATTAAATTGGCTATAGCAGAACAGACTGTTATAAGCCGCAGAAATAAAATTAATGACTTAAAGAGGCTTCGTAAGACTTTTTCCAATGAGTTGGCACATGAAGAAAAAAAGGGAATAAATGCCCAAACCTATCAGATGTATAAGCAATATATCGAAAAAATAGACCGCGATGTCACATCTGAACAGCAACGCTTGAAGAAAGCGATCATGAGCAGGGAGCGTAAAAGAGAAGATTTAAAGACCGCATCAATTAAAAAAAAGTCTCTTGAGCATTTAAGAGGTATTGAGCAATCGAGGTATACAGAGGAGTGTGATCGGCTCGAACAGAAGACTGCCGACGAGCTGAGTGTATTACGAAGAAAGTTGATGGTTTCGTAAAAAGTCTTAAAGGTGAACCAAAAACATCGCGGAAGACAAGAAGGCCTCTTCATGAAGCAACGCAGAAAACATAAAGAGTTTTATTTCATCGGAGCGCTTCTTTCATTTTTGTTATTAAAACTCGTCCTAACCGTGTTCCTTGCCTACTCGAAAGAAGATCCGATCCCGATATGTTTTCAAAGTCAAACCGCTGTGGCCGCTGAGTCGGCGGAACAAGAGGGAACAGAAAAAAACAGCGCCGCGTCGAGCCTTGAAAAAGGGACTCAGGAGTCTCAAAAAGACGGTATCAGTGATGCTGTTGTTGAGCAAAAGTTTTATGAGCTGGAGATGGAGCGGCGGCGTATCCAAAGAGAACGTGAACAGCTCCTTATTCTACAAACAGAAATAGAAGAGAAACTGATAGAGTTGTCTAAGCTTCAGGAAAAGATAAAAGAAACGGTTGACAAAAAAAGCGAAGCACATGAAAAGAAGATCAAGCACTTAATTAAAGCATATACCTCTATGGCTCCCAAAAAGGCAGCGGGACTCATCGAGCAACTTGATATAAACATTATCGTGGAGCTTTTTTCCAAGATGAAAGGCGATAGTGTGGGGAAAATACTTTCCTATGTTAAACCGGAAAAGGCCGCTGTGATTAGTGCGCGTTTACTGAAAAGATAAGGGATTGAGAAATTGAGGGATTAAGGAATTGTTTGAATCCCGTGCTTTTAATTCGCATTTAATCCACAATCTCCCAATCCCTCAATTCCTGAATCCCTCAATTCCCCAATTCCTAAATTTCTAAATTTTTTTATAGAAGATGGGCAATATTTTCCTTCCCTCTCTTTTTTGCCCGGGAAATTTTATCCTCCTGCACGAATATCTGACTTGGCATAAAGCACTGATTACTGCAAACGTCTTGATTTTATTATGTTTGTTTCAAACATGAAAATTTTGGTATACACGTTGCTTAAGAAGAGAAACAAAGAGATGTCAGTGATGAAATTTAAGGAGAAGAAAGAATGGGTGCTCAACCGGTACAACTTAACCTCCTATTAGAAAATCTGGATATTGGTCTCGCGCGCGTGAGCAACACAAACAGGTCTGACCGGCCATTTTCTAAGATCTTTGAGCGGGTAACAGCTATCACAAAAGGCGGTAGCAATCCAAAGATCTCAAAACCGGCCAATAATGTAGCAGACAATATAAGACCGCAAGGTCACGTGTCGGTAGAACGTTTGAGGAAATTTCTCATGGGCGCCGGGGTCCCGTTAGAGAAGATGTCTATTTCCCGAGAGGGAATTTCTTCCTTAAAAGAGTTCTTGAGTTTTTGTGGATTTGCCAAGTCAGATGTAGACAAATTGATAAACGGACTTTTGGATACGGGTCATGAGTCTAAACGGGAGATTAATGTCTTAGAACTCTTTTCAAAACTTTCCGACCTGAGAACTACGGTTGATAGAAAAAAGAAAGATCATATGCTGGACGCCTCTGCCATACCTTATATAGAAGTAGCACTCCAACGGTCGGGGCTAAACGCCCGGCATATAGAAAAGATACTGTCTGCGACAAGGACAGAAAATGGAGATCTTAACCTGGAAAGTTTCCTCCGGAGCCTTAAGCGGATTGTGGACAATACTTCCTCCTTGGATCGGACAACGCCTTATAATGAGTGGGAAGAGAGTATCAAACATCTGTTTTCGCACCTGGGGATGGAGGGGGAAAAGGAAAAACTCAACGGAGCGATATCTCTTGACAGGTTTGTTCAATTGCTTGAAGAGAGCATTGCAAAAACAACAAGATCGCATTTGCCTAATCAAGATGTCGAAAAAACGATTAAGCATTTGATAGGTGAGGTGGTTGTTGATTCTGAAGAGAATGCTTCAGGATTACAAATCAAATCTCGCGCCGCGCAAAAGTTGATTGATGAACTATTGGGGCCAAAAGACCCAAGGGAGCAACAAACAGGAATTGGTAGACGGAAAAATATAAGGGCGCGGGGCACACATATCGTTTCCGACACGACAGGTGATAGGTATAAGGCACAGAAAACAGGGTCGGACAGCATACGGAACGCGCATATGGTCTCAGAAAGGACGGACAACACACAAAAAGTAGATTCAGGTCCCGGTAATGAAAAAATCGCAGAGCTACTGGAGAACAGATGGAACAGCAAAGAAGACATGGGAATACCGGGTCGGAATAAAGCCGCGAATATTGCCCACACTGTCACTGAAGATCGTGCTTTCACCGAATCGATAAAGGTCGCTCAACAGCACGCCCGTCCGTCCTTTCGCAGCCTCCCTATGTATGTGGTAAGTCAGGTGAGTCGTCAGATTGGCCGTTCCCTTATGCGGGGTGAAGATAATATAAGACTTCGCTTGAAGCCGCCCCATCTCGGGACCGTCAAGTTGGCCATGGGGATGAAAGGGAACGTGCTGCAATTAAATGTTGTTGCTGAAAGTCAGGCAACCAGGGAACTCCTTTTATCGCATGTCCAGGAACTGAAACAGTCATTGATTGAGCAAGACATCAGGTTGGACAAGATGGATGTCCATGTAAGCTATCAGTTCGGGGAGTCAATGAAAGATGCCCAGAAGGAGCACAGAGGTGCAGGACATAGGGTAGGTGGCAGGAGCAGAACATCAACTGTTCTTGAAATAGGAAACGGAGATGAAGAGGTAGACGCCGCAATGTCAAAGGGTCGAATGGATGCAGTGCTGGATCTCATTGCATAGGATGAACACTAAAAAGGAATAAGAGAACAAGAAAGGAAAGGGCAGATGTATATATCAGATATTGACCCAACAATTTATGCAACTGAAGAATGGCGGTCTAAAGCGGATTCGGGGCCAAGCTCCGCAAAAAACGATGATGCGTTGGGACGTAATCAATTCTTGCAGCTTTTGGTTGCACAACTGCAACATCAGGACCCGTTGAATCCTCTCGACGGTACAGACTTCGCAGCGCAATTAGCTCAATTCTCGAGTTTGGAACAAATGTTCAATATGAATGACGCCCTTGCAAAAATCCAACAATCACTCGAAGCGCAGGGGAGTGAAAACGTTCTTGACTATATAGGAAAGACGGTGGTGTCAGGTGATAATGATACTATTTTTGTAAACAACGGCCAGCCGATAGGCGGTACTTACAACCTGGAAACGCGAGCGGATGTTACGGTCAGAATTTACGACAGTTACGGATTCGAAGTCTGTAAGGTCCCTTGTGGCTGGAAAAATCCGGGAGAGTATCATGTTGAATGGAATGGAATGGACAGCAATGGCGATATCGTCAGTGACGGTGAGTATACCTACAGAATCGAGGCGCTAAATGAGCAAGGATATACTGTTCCGGTCGCAAGCTATCTGGTTGGCGAGGTCACAGGTGTGAGCTATGAGAATGGCCAACCTTTCCTTATGATAGACGACAAGTTAATTGCAGCAGATAATATTATAGAGGTCAGGAAGACGATTGGAGATTGAAGATTGAAGATTGATGATTGAAGATTGCCTTGATCTCGGACTTTGGAATTATCTTTCAATCGACAATCGACAATCCATAGACCAACGACAAATGACAAATGACGACAAATAGAGGAGGGAATTAAAATGTCACTATCAAGCGCGCTCTTTTCAGGCATCAGCGGCCTGAGTACTCTTGGCAACTCCATGACTGTAATTGGCGACAATATTGCCAATGTGAATACGGTCGGGTTTAAGTCAAGCAGGGTTACCTTTCAGGATGTCCTGAGTCAGACCGTGGCTACTACGGCAGGCAGCGCTCAGGTGGGGCGCGGCACGTCTCTGGCAGATATTTCAAGCAGTTTTTCCCAGGGATCTTTCGAGTCCACTGACTCCGCCACAGACCTGGCCATAGGAGGAGAGGGTTTTTTTGTGGTCCGGGATCCTAATAATGAGGAGAATACGTTCTACACACGATCCGGCGAATTTCGATTTGACAAGGACGGCAATTTTACCAGCCCGGCCGGTTATATTGTTCGCGGATGGGAGATGGACCCGGACTCGGGAGAAGATGTGGGGTCGATTACGGACATCAAACTCGAATCCTTTACATCATCGCCCAGGGAAACCGACCTGGTAACGGCGATTACAAACCTTGACGCCGATGCCCTCAGCCGGTCGGCAGACCTTGCGGGTGCGTGGAACGGCGCCGATCCCAACGATGAATACCTTGGCGACAACGAGTACGAGTATCAAACCACCCTTAAAGTCTATGATTCTCTGGGAGCCACCCATGACATCACCATCTATTATGATAAAGGCGACACGGCGGCATCGTATGAGTTCATCGTGGCCTGCAATCCTGATGAAGACAAGAGGCCGGATATAGATACTGATCAGTCCGGTGTCGGCATGTTGGGCAAAGGAACCTTGACCTTTAATGAGGCATCCGGAGCAATCGAAGGTATCGCTTTTGACGCTTTTGATGAAACAAATACGTTGACCGATATCAATGCTGCATCAAAACTGACTTGGGATGCTTCGGCGCCGGATCCAATTTCCGGCGGCGCCTATCTTGATCCCAGCACCTCGCGCACTTACACCTTCACGGTATCAACTCCAGGCGCAGTGGACGGAGGGGCACAGTTGACGTGGGTGGATGATCAAGGGGGCTCATCAGGGGCGCCTATAAATGCGACGACACTCGGCACGCCGGCCGGCGACGGCAACGGCCTCGAAATTTCTTTTGCTGCCGGCAATCTTGTTGCGGGCGACCAGTTCACGGTCCACTGCTGCAGCGACAAAGACGTTCGTAACACCAATGCCTGGGACCCACAAACCGCACCCGCCGACCTTACGAACGGATATTTCACCTTTAATGCGGACTTCCTTGGTGGTGCAGGCACGGATATGGACGTCCAACTCGATTTTGGCTCTTCTTATAACAGCAGTAATAGCAGTTGGGTGAATGATTCTCTCTCTACCACCCATTATTCATCGGCCTCCACCACCACATTTCAGTCAGCCACCGGTTATGGGG
>DAOVGD010000211.1 GCA_030672555.1 Desulfobacterales bacterium | reverse complement strand
ACCCCGAAAAACATATAAATCTATGGCAGTTCAGCTTGGGTTGAACGCTAAACAATTCGATGGTCTGTTAGAATGCCCCTTGAAAAAGAAAGGGTATGAACAGATTATTTCTTGATCTTGAAACATGTAAGGTGTTTTGCTATCAGCGGTAGTTTCTGCTTTTCCTTTCTGTTGAGTTTTTTCCAGCATCCAGCCTTGGCTTTTTCTTTTTGGCTCGCTCTTGGATTGTTCCTATCATGCCAATCCCGCTATAGCGGGACTTTACAAACCCCATAAATATTGATAACATACCAAACAATAAGGCTCAGTCCAATCCCGCTGTAGCGGGATTTTCTCCGACATCCCGCTGAGGTCAGCCAAAGCATATCATGATCAAGTCACGGCTGAGCCTAATCTGACATCTGTGCCTTTAACTTCACGCGGGACGACGGATAAAACGCTATACGTTAGGATTTTAGGATTGAATTTTACCTTGAAATAATCTTTTATGTATAGGAGGGAACCATGGAAACCAGTGAATCCTTGCTTAAGAAAGCATTGGTCTTAAAACCGCAAGACCGATTCTTGTTGATCGATGGACTTGTTCGTAGCCTTGATGAGCCAAACAAGGAGATTGATGCGATCTGGGCCGACGAGGCTGAAAAACGATTAAGAGCACATCGGGAAGGGAAGACCCAGGGAGTCCCGTTCAAGGACGTTTTTGGAGAAGAACTGTAAAAATGAAAGTCATTTTTGATACACTCGCCCAACTTGAATTGGACGACTCATCAGAGTACTACGAACTTGAAGTGCCAGGTTTGGGCGTACGATTTAGAGAGGAGGTCAAGCGTGGAATCCGCAGAATTCGTGAATATCCCGATGCTTGGGCCAAAGAAAAAAACGATGTGAGAAGATACCTCCTTCACAAATTCCCCTACAAGATACTCTATTCAGTTGAAGAAGATTACATCTATATTATTGCGATTGCACATTGTCATAGACGCCCGGATTACTGGATCGACCGCATCTTGGAAAAAACCTAACCACGCAACTGCCGTAGAGAGTGGAAGGTCCTCGAGGGCGGCAGGCTTCTTATAGTGACGTTTTTGATACCAAAAATGCCGATATTGGTCCTGAAAATAGCTACTCCTGGAACATTAATCCTGACATTTCAATATGATAGCATGGCCCGACCCCAAACGCCCCATCCAATAGACTCAACACCATTAAGGAGCAAGTAGGCGCCAAAGGGTATGCGGTTGGTTTTGAGGGTTTGATAAATTACGTTAACGATAAACTACCAACTAACGAAGAAATTGGGAGAGTCTTCAGAAAAGAAGTTAAAATGTATCCTGAATTGGCGATTCGTGAGTTGGTAGCTAATGCGCTGATTCATCAGGACTTCAGCGAAACAGGTACCGGCCCTATGGTTGAGATCTTTGCTGACAGAATTGAAATCAGTAATCCCGGTAAACCGTTGATTAGCACCTTAAGATTCATTGACCATAATCCGCAATCAAGAAATGAAGCATTAGCTTATTTTATGCGTAGGATAAATATCTGCGAAGAAAGAGGAAGTGGTATCGATAAGGTTATTACGTCAGCAGAAATATTCCAATTGCCTGCACCGAATTTTGTTGAAGACAATAAATTTTTAAAGGCAATTATGTATGCTTACAAGACATTGAGGCAAATGGACAAAGAAGATAAGATCAGAGCGTGTTATCAGCACTGTTGTTTAAAATATATCTCAGCCGAATTAATGACAAATCAATCATTAAGGGAAAGGTTTCAAATCGATGCCAAAAATTATGCAATCGTTTCAAGAATTATCGGTGATACGATCAATATAGGCTTGATAAAAGATTATGATCCCACCAGTAAATCAAAAAGATTCGCAAAGTATGTGCCGTTTTGGACTTAATTGGTGTCATCATTTTTATGTGACGGCTATGTGACTGAGAGACCGCTACCATTTTTCAATATCTTTATTATCAATAAGTTAAGAATGTTTTTTATGTGATGGTTATGTGACTAAGACTAAAAATACAGAAAAAAAGAAGTCGGAATTAACCCAACATGAAGGATCAAAAAAGAAACCGAGGTGGATATTAACGAGGAAGGCATAACATATCAGAAATAAATTAGAAATAAATTAGAAATAAAAAGTGGATAATTGCCTACAAAACAATAAGTTATAATATGTTAAGAAACTATCTTTTCAGAAATAAAAGAGTAACAAAACTGCAATGATCACAATTATCACGACAGACCACAGGTTCGATTTGGATATCAGCAAGGTTGACGAAGACGAAATTGAGGAGGCGAAAAAGATCCTCAATAGGATGAACTTCGACGATCGTTTTGAAGTCAAGATTGTCTAATCAGTCTTCAGTGGAGTGAACGCGGTTATGGATCTTCTATTGTAGGTTAGTTGAGATATGTTTTGCCCCAAATGCAGAGCGGAATACAGAGAAGGGTTTTATGTTTGTGCGGATTGCAATGTCGATTTAGTAGACGACTTGCCGCCGGAACCTAAGCCGGAATATGTTGAATATGAACAAGTTCTGGCCACATATAATCCCGCAGATGTTGCCTTTATAAAGAGTCTACTGGATGCTGAAGGTATAACGTATTTTTTTCATGGTGAACATTTCACATACGTCAGACCTTTTGCTGATCCTGCAAGACTTATGGTCAACAAAGATGAGGTTGAACTAACAAGGGATCTTCTGCAAGACTTGAATTTATCATTCTTAGGTCCACATCTTCAAAAGGAACCGGAATAGACAATCGACGTGTTTCCATAACTCGTCGCTGGAGGGGATGCATGACACTGGTCGGTTCGCGGAAGCACCTCACCGTGCGGAGAAGTAGCCGCACCCCTCAGCTCTGGAATGTGTTTAAAGAAATGATTAAGGGACAAATAGATGGCTGAAAAAGTGTGTCCAATATGGGTCGGTTATCTTCTTGCCAGTCCGCTGAGGAAATTATTTGAAAATCCCCAAAAGATACTTAGCCCATACGTCGAGAAAGGTATGAAGGTTCTGGATATTGGCTGTGCAATGGGTTTCTTCAGTTTGCCCCTTGCACAGATGGTCGGTTCGAAAGGGAGGGTTATATGTGTGGATGTTCAGGAGAAGATGATTAGGTCACTCGAAAAACGCGCACGAAAAGCAGGATTGTTCAATAGGATTGAAACAAGGATATGTCATCACAATTCTCTTGGTCTGGATGACCTTAGAGAGGAAGTCGATTTTGCTCTTGGATCTGCTGTTGTACACGAAGTTCCTGATGCTTCCAGGTTTTTTTTTGAGATATATGAAACGATGAAACCGACTGGAAGATTTTTGGTGACAGAACCAAAGGGACATGTATCAGAAAAAGATTTTGAGATAACCGTTTCTGTTGCTGAACAGAACGGTTTTAAGATAATCGAAAGTCCTAAGATTGATCGCAGTCGTGTTGTCCTGTTGGGAAAAGGAAACGTTAAAAGAAAATATTTGCAACACTAACAAGGCGCTACCGCTTACCTCTATACGAGGTTTCAATGAAGACCCATTACATAGAACAAAGGAACTGGTGAAGTGGAATATAAACAAAATAAACCTTTTCTTCCGGATGCTCTTGCTTCTGTTCTTCTTCGTTATGGATAGTATACCCATAAAATAAGCCAGATAAATATATTGACAATTAACCACATAAGAAATACATTGTTTTTATGACTATAAAGTCAGATTTTGAGTGGGATGAAGAAAAGGACCGGCTAAATCAGAAAAAACATGGAGTCCCTTTTGCTCTGGCGCAGTTAGCCTTCGCAGATAAGAATCGTGTAATACTTGAGGATCTTGAGCATAGTGATGAAGGGAAGAGATACTATTGTCTCGGTAGGGTCGCAGGAGGGATAATGACCGTCCGCTTTACATATCGCAGCAACAAAATCAGAATTACAGGTGCCGGATATTGGCGGAAAGGAAAGAAGATATATGAAAAGGAAAATAAAATACACAGATGAGCCATTGGGGAAAGTAAGAGTGATAACTGACTTCCTTCCATCACCGGAGGATTTGGCATTCAAAGAAGAAACAGTTAAAGTTACTATCTCGCTCAGCAAGGCCAGCGTTGAATTCTTTAAGAAGGAAGCCAAAAGGCATCATACTCAATATCAGAAGATGATCCGCAGGTTATTGGACGAATACACAGCTCATCAGTCATAAGCAATCCATAACTAGGAGGATGTCCGGGAATTCTGATCCTACTGGAAGCGATTAATATCTAATAAACCCCTCCTCTCTGGTTATAGTCGTACTCCTACCCAAGGTGTTCTTGTTCTATTTGCGGGTTCGAGTGGCACAGGGAAAACACTGGCGGCTAAGATACTGGCTGCCGAATTAGAAATGGACCTATATAGAGTTGACATTTCCTCAGTGGTTAGCAAATACATTGGTGAGACTGAGAAAAATTTGTGTCATGTTCTTGATGAGGCAGAGAGCTTGGATGCCATTCTTTTATTCGATGAAGCGATGCTTTGTTTGGCAAGCGAGGTGACCTCAATGTTTATCGATTGCGGTTTCCGCTTAGACTGATCACATGACTACGAAGACGAAAATTGCGTTTGGCTGTTATCTACTGGCTGCTGCAATGGCCATAGCCACGGGACTCATTTATCTGTTCTCGCCACAATTCATGCCTTACCACGCAGATGCGATCGGCGTGAATTGGGAAGATCTCGAGCCCCGATTTCAGATGCTATTCCTGGCTCTTCTCAAGGGAGGTGGTGCCGGGGCGCTTGGCAGCGGAATAGCTCTTGGTATTATGTTGTTCGTCCCATTCCGGAGAGGGCACGCCTGGTCACGCTGGGCGATTCCAGTGGTCGGGCTGACCGGATATCTCCCTGTTCTGTATGTCGCCCTCACTATAGAGCTTAATACTCCGGCATCGCCCCCGTGGCCTCTGATTGCCGTTTCGATCACCTTGCTTATTGCAGGGTTCCTACTTTCCTCCAGCCTGGGCAAGACAACCGGAGCAAAGTAGCGGTAATCACTGCTGTCCGGTTAATTTTTATCGTGGGGAGCATCCGGGACATCGAAAAGGTATGACTCTGGTGGTGCCTATCCAAGGCATAACGACGCAATAAACCGTAATGCTAATGTCCGACTACTGGTGGACGCTTGCGCCGTTAGGTACTCGCGGCGCAGAAGAACCTATTCTTCTTTAGCCCGAAAAATGGGTGAAATATTTAGAAAAAAAATAGAAAAAAATAGAAATAAAAAGTCTGTAATCCTTGATAAAACGGTGAGTTGTCTTGTTTCAAGAAACTATATCCATAGAAATAAATAAGTAACAAAACTGTATTGACCTGTACAAGAAATTCACTGAACCGAAAGTGAACGCACTGTTTAGACGGAAGTGGTTCGAGGATATAATGGACAATTTAATTATAGCGCTTATGAGCCCACGCCGGGGCCGGTACCTGCTCATTATGGTTCTCTGCTTTTTCCTACTTCTGGCGGCCGCCGCCCGCGCCCAGGATGAAGCTTTCACGGCTGTTCCGGGAATCCCTTCATTGGGTCCGGCAGAGGCTGGGGAAGGTGAGGCAGACGGAACGCCTGCCGTCCACATAGGCTCCCAGCATACGCTTCTCATCTTTCCGCCGGGAGACCTGTACCCGCAGTATATTGCCGATCCACACCGCGTGGGGTTCAGTATTCAGCATCTGAGCTTCTCGGAGACCGGGATCGCCGAATCCGGTGACAGCCGCATTGGTATCAAGGCAGGCGGACGCTTCGGTTTCGTACGGATCCATCCATCGAATCGGGTGGATCGCGGCTGGCAGTTGAGCATCGAAGGCGGGTTCGATGCCCAGTTTGACCTCGAGCACTCATACGACAACATTGGCTGGGACGGGAACTACGGGCTGCTCCTGACGGCGGCCCCGCGCCGTGGCCTGGCCCTGAAGTTCGGCGTGCTCCACACATCCAGTCACGTGGGCGACGAGTATGCAGAGAGGACCGGCCGCCGGCGCATCGACTACACGCGCCATGAACTCGTTGCTGGCATTAGCTGGGCCATGGATCAGCATTGGCGAGCCTATGCTGAAGCTGGCTGGGGCTATCACCTAAGAAACGAGGACCTGCAGGAACCTGGTCGCATGCAACTTGGACTGGAGTTCGAGGACGTCAAGAGCCTGTGGAAGCGACGTCTGGGTTGGTACGCTGCACTGGACACTTCGGCCATGGAGGAGCGGGACTGGCGCATCGATACTTCGCTGCAACTGGGCCTCGTGCTTCGCTCCGGCGGCCGTGTCTGGCGTCTGGGCATCGAGCGCTACGACGGGCGCCCCACGATCGGCGAGTTCTTCCAGGACGACGAGACCTACATCGCCCTGGGTCTGTGGTTGGACGTGTGAGGGGCTCCTCATGCCTCCAAGATTCGTTGATGATTATCTTTATAGAAAATCTGTAATATACGGATTTGTTTTCCGTTCTTTTGCAACGGTTGATGTGGGGGTTACGCCGTAATTGTGGCCCGGCCATACGACGGTTTCGTCCGGCAGTGTGAGGATCTTATTTTTGATTGACTGAAGCATAATATCTAAGGAACCTCCCGGAAGGTCGGTGCGGCCCACAGCCCCGACAAATAATGTATCCCCTGTAAATAGATTGTTCTCTCCGTATAGACAGACTCCGCCGGGCGTGTGCCCGGGCGTGTGAATGACTTTAAGTGCCGTCTCGCCTATCTCAATCCTGTCACCATCTTGAATGTGCCCGTCCGCAGGGGGTGAAGGCTCAAGTCCGAATTGTCTTGCCATGGCCATGCCTGCAGGAGAACTGAAATATTCATCATCCAAAGGATGCATCAGGATCTTGACGCCTGTCATAGCAACGATTTTTTTGTTTCCGCATGTATGGTCGGGATGACCGTGTGTATTGACTATCGCCTTGACCTCAAGGCCTAAGTCCTTAACTATTGACACAACGCGCTCTTCATCACCTGCCGGGTCTATGAGGACGCACTGGCGCGTCTTTTCACATCCAACTATGTAGCAACATACCTGAAAAGAACCTACGACCACCTGTTTTATAATCATGCCTGGCTCCTGCTGTTTATAAAATAACTGTTTAGCTCACCGCAAAGACGCAAAGAGCGCAAAGTTTTAATTTTTTAGTTATTCCTTTGCGGCCTTTGCGTCTTTGCGGTGAAATATTACTGTTTTTGAAAGAGCTTTAGCTGGTTCTTATTTCTTTCTTTGCGAAGACGTCCTCTTTTGAAGATATATTCTTCACCTGTTGCTATGGCCTGGTGTATCCACTCTCTATTTGTGGAACTCGGATCTTCCAATCCCTTTTCGTAATAAGACCGCCCAAAAATCTCTGCCCCCACCTGGTATGCCCTCTTCCTGATCTCCCTGTGAGAGGATTTCGTAGCATTACTAAGAACCTCCTCGACCTGTTTTGAAGGAAGTTCGTTATATTGCTCGCTTAAGAGGTCGAGGGCTCCAAGTTTATAATAGAAAGAGCTTGAATCTGTGTTCTCTTTTGAGTTGATACCATATTCGAGTATGGTTTTGGAGACCCTGTTTTCAAGAATGCCGCGCCACCGAACTGCATAACGTGGAAGAGTTCGTGTAAGATTGCTGGTCTTTACAGAGTAATATATTTTCAGTGCGCCTTCAAAGCGATTGTCATTTATAGTCATAAACAGGAGGTCTTTTTCACACCGCAGTAGCGCCTTGTCTCTTAATTCTCTTTTGGAGAGATGGATCTCCCTGTATTTTGGTTCATGAAAATTAGAGTGGATCTCAATTAGATTATTTGTCAATATGGCGCCGTCCAGGATCTCTCCGCAGAGTGCACACTTCCAGTCCTGGGACAGATCCTTGTGAGACATAAACAGGTCGTATATCAATCCTTCCCGGTTCTTATATATATTCCGATCCGTCATAATTTTTAAAAAACAGCATTGGATTTTTGCTCGACAGGTTTTGATTTTACCCAGCATTGCAAAGAGTTCGGCAGGGAGACTTTTTGCTGCTATCCCTTCTAAGGCCGCTATGGAATAGCTCATTTCATAGAAGGATTCTATGATCTCTTTTACATTTGGATATTGCTCAATCTTCAATGGACACAACCCAACCAAAAGGATCTTCGGCTTCACGATACTGTATTGCAGTAATCTCGTTATAAAGACGTTGTGCCATTGGTCCGACATTCCCGTCTTTTATCGTTATGACCTGATCGCCCCAGGCAAGCTCATTGACCGGGGAAATAACAGCAGCAGTCCCGGAACCGAACACTTCCTGAAGTATCCCTTTTTCGTGGGCCGACATTACCTCATCAATGGTTATTAGGCGTTCTTCCACCGGAATATTCCAGTGTTTTGCCAGCGCAATAACCGAGTCTCGCATGATCCCGGCCAGGATGCTCCCTTGTAATGGAGGGGTAACCAGGGTGTCATCAATTCTGAAAAAGATGTTCATGGTACCCACTTCTTCTATATATCGTTGTTCAACACCGTCCAGCCAGAGTACCTGTGTATATCCTTTTTCCTTTGCCATCTCGGCCGCATACAAACTGGCTGCATAATTGGCCGGTGTTTTCGCCATCCCCAGACCACCGCGCACCGCCCTCACATATTTATCGGTTACCAAAATCTTTACAGGATTGAATCCTTCAGGATAGTAAGCGCCCACCGGCGACAGGATAATAAAAAACCTATAGGTATGTGAAGGGCTAACCCCCAGGTGTGGATCCATTGCCACGATCGTCGGTCTTATGTAGAGCGAGGTACCGGCAAGACTGGGAATCCACTCCTGTTCAAGGACCAGCAATTTTTTTAAGGCCGCAAGTGCAAATTCCGGATCTATTTCTGGAATACAGAGCATTTTTGCAGAAATATTTAGGCGCGCAAAATTGTCCTTAGGCCGAAAGAGCTGAATGGCCCCGGTTTTTGTACGGTAAGCCTTCAAACCTTCAAAAATGGCCTGTCCGTAATGCAGAACCATGGTTGCCGGATCCATCACGATCGGCCCGTACGGTTCTATACGTGCGTTGCTCCACCCCTTTGTCGGGCTGTAATCCATATTGAACATGTGATCTGTAAATTGTGTTCCAAAACTAAGCTCCGACTCCTCGGGTTTTTCTTTCAGTTTTTCAGCCTTAACAATTTTTAACTCCATTCCTGTTTCCCCTTTTTTGGAATGTATGAGATACTTTAATACTCGACAGTCAAAAGTTCTCTGAAAAAGCCTTTAAATTCCCCCCTTGAGGGGGGATTAAGGGGGTGTAACTCTTGGTAATGCTATCAAAACACCCCCCTACCCCCCCTCAAGGGGGGAATGATTTGTGGTTTAATTATTTCAGTATGTTACGAGAACTTATGACTCTTGAGTTTAATAGTATAAAATTTCTATTTTGGACACAGACAAACACAGATTCTCAAGAATTGCGAATTCCGAATTGAGGAATTGCCGAATTCCTAAATCCCTTAATTCGTCAATTTTGATCTGTGTGTATCTGTAAAATCTGTATCCTAATTTAAAATTGTTAATATATAATAGAATTAAACTGTTAATGCAACTAAATAGTGTCCATTAAATATCAGCAGGCGAGGTAAAAAAGGCTGTTACTCAGAGGGCCGCATAAGATCTTCCTTGGCTTGCAAGAACTCTTGTGGAGTGATCAAGTTCTTGTCAAGAAGGGTTGCAAGGTGCGCTAGTTCCCTTGCCCGTGAGGTTTTAGGGTCTTCCAACTGTTGTGGTTGGGAAGAGGGAAGGTCCTCTATGGAGAGGGGCCTGGTAGGGCGGCCCACTTTGACGGAAAAGAGGCCACCAAGGAGGTTGACTTCGACACTTCTTCCCTGAAACAAAGGGTCTTTCATCATTTCCCTGAACGTCTTACCGCTTTCCTTCATTCTCTTCCAGAACAGATAACCGGATATCCCCATAAGGGTCATTCCCCCTATCAGTATCCAGGCGATATAATCGATTACTCCTTTGAAAAATATCACAATAATCCCGAGAACGAAAAATACAGCGATATTCAGGGCGAGTATGAGGATGAGTATAACATAGGCACTAAGGAAGTTTTTCGCAATCTCACCCCACTGTTTTTGTTTGTTTTGTTTCTGTTTCATTTTACGAAACCATCATCATTGATTCAGTCCTTGCAAAGGACACTGCAAGCATTTCGGCTTTGTTTTTGAACAAAAGGTCTTTCCCGTATAAACCAAGAGCGCATGATATTCATTATACAAGGCAGTATTCTGTGGAAGACGATCCATGAAGAAGTCCCGTATTATATCATAAGACGCATCATCCGGAATCAGATGGTGCCTGTAAAGAATCCGATTGGTATACGTATCCACAACAAAACTAGGCTGTTCCGCGGCATATAGAATGATGCTATCGGCTGTTTCCGGTCCGACCCCTTTTACCGTTAAAAGTTCTTTTCGCAGGGAAGCCATCTCAGTTCCCAAAAGTCTGTTCAGGTTCCCGCCATAACCGTTGTACAAGAATCGCATGAAAGACTTCAATCTTTCAGCTTTAATATTATAATAGCCGGCCGGTCTTATCAAGGCGGCTAATTCCTTTACCGGCATATTATAGATGGACTCTGGTGAAAGGACGTTTTTTGCCTTTAATTGAGCGATACTCTTTTCCACATTGCGCCATGCGGTGTTCTGGGTCAAAATAGCCCCCACAATCACCTCAAACCTTGATTCCGCAGGCCACCAGCGCCGTGGGCCAAACGCTTCAAAAAGTCTGTCATATAGCTCCAGCAATATCTGTTTGTTGATGGACATTGTCTCAATTTCTAATACTCGCGTTTTCTCCATCAACAGTGATGGATTCGTAAAAAGTTTTTGATGAGCTTATTTTGGTCTTGTCATCTGTCATTTATCATCTATCATTGGGCATTTATCATTAAGAAAATGACAGATGACAAATGTGAAATGATCAATGATAAATGAGAGTCTTATCAAGTTACCAAGCAAGCGAATTGAAGACTTTTTACGAAGTCATTAAGCCTTTTGGCCTTTGCCCTTAGTACTCAACTTATCAACCAGTTTCTTTTCATAATATTGAGGCTCTTCAAGAAGCGGAGAAACCTTGCGCGTTTCATTCAGCTTCATAATAAGAAAATTGAGCTTCTTCATCTTACGATATTTCTCTTCTGTGTCCGGCATCGCAGCCAACAAGTCTTCCACCTGCTGAATCTCCTTCTTTAATTCGATTTCAGGCGGAAGACATTGAGCATTTTTCAATATCTTATAGGCCATTCTCAGATCTTCTGGTATGTGCGAATCATCTTCGAGCTCAAGGGGTTTGCCGGCTCCAGGGAGATTATCAAAAACTCCACGTTGCTGTGCCTCCACGATACGATATTCACTGATTTTCCGAAAAGCAATCATACGTTATAAAGCTCCTTTTCAATAAAAATCTCCACAATGTCCTTGTCCAATCGATCCTTTGTAGCTTCTTCCCCCAATATATTCAAGCCTTGTTAGTCGGCATAGTGCTCCTACTCCAAATTTCCTTTCTCTCTTAGCCTTTCGTGTAACCTACACGTTTCCAATGTTTTAATCAATTCGAAACGTGCCTTAATAGCAGGCAAGTTGTCAGCGGAAAGCTTATTTTTTTGTCTAAGACATTCTCGGGAACTCCTATTTTACCTGAACATGACTTTTCGTTCAGGCATTAATTAAGACCATATACAATTTTTTTTGCCCTTTCAAGTCAGATGATTTTCATAAACCCGAAACCATCATCCTTGTTGACCTTCGCAATCCATTTTGGTATACGTTCCGATATTGTCAAAACTAATTTGGAGGGAAGGTTCTGCATGAAGGATCATAAATCGCAAGAGCTTTTTGCTAAAGCACGCACTATAATTCCGGGAGGCGTCAACAGCCCTGTTCGCGCCTGTAAAGCGGTCGGAGGGTCCCCACTCTTTATTGACCGTGCAGAGGGTGCGTATATTTTTGACTCAGACGGCAGTTCCTATATCGATTATGTGGCTTCCTGGGGACCTATGATATTGGGGCACAGCCATCCTGAAGTCATCGCGGCTATACAAGAGGTTTTGAACCGGGGGACCAGTTTTGGCGCTCCTACTGACCTGGAAATAACACTCGCTGAAATGGTAATAGAGGCTGTCCCTTCTGTTGAGATGGTCCGTATGGTGAATTCCGGTACTGAAGCGACCATGAGTGCAGTACGTCTCGCCCGCGGGTTTACCGGGAGAGACACTATCATAAAATTTGACGGCTGTTATCACGGCCATGCCGATACATTCCTGGTTGAGGCGGGCTCCGGGGTGGCCACACTTGGAATACCTGGAAGCCCTGGCGTCCCGCAAGGATGTGTAGAGCAAACCATATCCATTCCCTACAATGATATAGACCGGGGAAATGATATAATTTCACAAAAAGGTGGCGAGATCGCATGCGTCATTGTGGAACCGGTTGCCGGGAACATGGGGCTGGTTCCTTCACGTCCTGATTTTCTGAAGGAACTTAGAAGGCTCACCCGGGAAAAGGGGATTGTGCTCATATTTGACGAGGTAATGACCGGCTTCCGTGTGGCTTACGGTGGCGCCCAGGCCTTGTATGGAATTACACCGGATCTTACCTGCCTGGGGAAGATTATTGGCGGAGGGCTTCCTGTAGGGGCGTATGGCGGAAGGCGTGAAATCATGGAAAAGATTGCGCCGGAAGGACCTGTTTATCAGGCAGGGACGCTTTCAGGAAATCCTGTGGCAATGAGCGCAGGTATAGCGACATTAAAACAACTCCAACGGACAGGATTTTACGAAGAACTTGAAGAAAAATCTGCTTCCCTGGCCGGGGGACTTGGAAAAGCGGCAAACGAAGTAGGGATACCTGTTGCGAGCAATAGGGTCGGCTCCATGCTTGGGCTCTTTTTTACAGACCAAACAGTAGCGAATTTCAAGGATGCCCAGACAAGCGACCTGGAAAGATTTGCCAAATACTATAGAGGAATGCTGGAAAACGGCATCTACTGTGCTCCTTCCCAATACGAGGCTATTTTTGTCTCAAATGCCCACAGTAAGCACGATATTGAGGCAACTGTCAAAGCCGCTAAAAAGGTGTTTGAAACCTTAATTTAAAGTTGACTTATCAAAATTCTTATGGTACGACCAACAAGATTTTTTTTTCGGTGCTCTTTGTCATGAAAAAAGAAACCAAGCGATTATTTAAGGATCTATCGTATTTCAGCGGGTTAGGCATCTCTGTTGTCCTGGCGACAGTCATTGGATTGGCCATCGGGTATTACCTCGATAATTATGTGTTTGACACCTCACCATGGTTTACGTTGATATTTCTCGGATTTGGTATTGCGGCTGGTTTTAGAAATATTTATTTAGCCATGAAGAAGATCCGCAAGTTATGAAAAAATCCGGGGTGCGCGAAGAAGAAAGGCTCTTAAAGATCATTGTTGTTTCTAATTGGATATTATTAGCAGTTCTGACTGTTGGAGGTTTTTTACTAAGAACTTGGGACTTTGGCTGGGGGGTCTTAGCCGGCGGGTTGATTATCTCGATAAATTTTCATTTTCTTTACCGCACATTGAAAAAATCGTTGGATCCCTTGAAGCTGTCAAAGCCGGGCATAATCCTGGGAAAATATTATGTTAGATTCTTGATAAGCTCATTGATTATTTATGTGCTTATATCCGAGCATTTTGTACACCCGTTAGGGTTGATATTAGGTCTTTCTATTATTGTTATTAGTCTTCTTATAGGATTAGTGTACGAAGTAAAAGAAAACTTTTTCAGGGGGGTTGTATAACATGGGACATCCGTATCTTTTCTTAGTAGATTTATTCCACTGGCCCTTCGCGCATCACTATCCCTGGGTTGCCTATTCGTGGATCGCTATGCTTTTCTTGATGGTAGTCGGATGGATAGGAGCAAGGGGAATCAAGATGATCCCGACGGGAGCGCAAAATGTTCTTGAAGCGATCGTCGGCGGACTGGAAGATTTCATGCTCGAAACTACCGGAGAAGCCGGACGTGCTGTGTTTCCGCTTATTGCGACCGTCTTTCTCTACATATTTACATGCAATCTTATGGGATTAATACCGGGCTTTTTTTGCCCGACCGCAAGCGTCAACACAACGCTTTCGTGTGCGCTGGTAGTGGTAATATTTACGCACATACTTGGTGTTAAAACTCACGGGCCCAAGTATATCAAGCACTTTATGGGGCCGGTATGGTGGATGGCGCCCCTTATATTCCCTATAGAGCTTATCGGACATTTTGCCCGTATCCTTTCCCTCAGCATTCGTCTTTTTGGAAACATGATGGGGCATGAACTGGTGGTTGGAATTCTGTTCTTTTTGGCAGGCGCATTTCTTGCTCCTCTTCCCATAATGGCGATGGGTATCTTTGTCTGTTTTATACAGGCATTTGTCTTTACGCTCCTTTCAATCATGTACTTTGGCGGCGCAATGGAGCATGCGCATTAAGATTGTGGAGTTTAGGAATTGATGTGTATAAGCTGTTTAACGGTGTTTTTGGAAGAAGCCCGCTAAATAAATTTAATTAAAGGAGGTTGTTGTATGAAAAAGTTTTCTGTTTCAACTCTATGGACCATTGCTCTGGTATTGGGACTCTCGTCAATCGCGTTTGCTTCTGAAACTTCGATGGAGGCACTCGATTTCTTTATCTGGTCGGTAATTGCTCCCGGCTTTGGCATCGCATTAGCTGCCAGTGTTTGCGGTCTTGCTCAGGGTATGTCCCTGCGAGCCGCTGTTGAGGGAGTTGCCAGAAACCCCGAGGCATCCGGTAAGGTAACCGTTACCCTGATCATCGGTCTGGCCCTGATTGAGTCTCTTTGTATTTATGCCCTGGTCGTTGCATTGATTATCATCTATGCAAACCCGGCAGCAAAACTGTTTATGTAGATAGCAAGTTTAAAAAGGGGGCTTCCTGATTGATGTTTCATATAATCCGGAAGCCCTTTTTTATTTTCCAGACTCACCTTTTGCCCTTTTCAAATCAGTATAATGCCCATGAAATATGCAAAAATTCCTGAAATAACAATACACCGGCTTTCAGTCTATGCCCGCCATTTAGCGCTTCTGGACATGAACAATGTCAAGGTAATCTCTTCGGTTGATTTAGCCGAAGCCTGTGGAGTCAACTCAGCACAAATAAGAAAAGATCTGGCTTACTTCGGCGAGTTCGGGGTGCGCGGTATCGGTTACTACGTAAAAGATCTCCTATTTGAACTACGAAAAATCCTTGGTCTAAATAAAGAATGGCGCTTAGGACTTATAGGGGTAGGAAATCTTGGAGCGGCGCTTCTAAGACATCCGCTGTTTAATAAGCAGGGCTATATTTTTGTAAAAGCCTTTGACAAGGATCCGAAAAAAATAGGGACTAAAATCGGCAACCTCATCATTGATCCTGTAGAAAAAATGGAAGATGAGATAGAGAAAGTCGGGGTCGACATTGGTGTCATTGCCACGCAAAATCAAATGGCCCAGGAATGTGCTGATAGACTTGTCAGGGCAGGGGTGCAGGGCGTATTGAATTTCGCTCCTGTGCAACTGAAGGCCCCTGCCGATGTACACATAGAAAATGTAGATTTTACCCTCAGATTAGACGCCTTGTG